>JAGQUR010000083.1 GCA_020438395.1 Solirubrobacterales bacterium
AAGGCGCGGATGATCTCGACCGGCAAGGCGGCCCCGCCGGAGACGCAGAGCCGGAGCGAGCTGATGTCGTAATCGGCGCGGTTCGGCACCTGCAGCATCGCCGCGTACATGGTCGGAACTCCCTGGAAGATGGTCACCCTGTCGCGCTGGATGATCTCCAGGGCCTTCGACGGGTCGAACCTGGGCAGCAGGGTCAGCTCGGCGCCGGTCTTGATCGCGGCATTCATCGCCACGGTCTGGCCGAAGACGTGGAAGAGCGGCAGACCGCCGAAGAAGACATCCTCCTCGGTCGGGGTGAAGAGGTCCTTGATCGACTCGAGGTTCGAACGGATGTTGGCGTGGGTGAGTTCGGCACCCTTGGGCTGGCCGGTGGTGCCCGAGGTGTAGAGGATCACCGCGGTGTCGTCGGGCTCGACCTCGACGATATCTTCGTAGGGCTCGATGCCCTGGATCAGGTCACCGACGTTGGTCGGGCTGATCGAGATCACGTCGACCCCGAGCTCTTCCGCTGCCTCGACGGCGGCCGCAGCGAAGTCTTCCCAGACGACCACGAGCTTCGCGCCCGAGTTGCCAAGGTAATGCTTGATCTCGCGCGCTGTGAGCAGCACGTTCATCGGAACCACCCTTGCGCCCATGCGCAGGACCCCGTAGTAGACCATCGGGAAGTGCGGGACGTTCGGCAGCATGACTCCGACCCGGTCGCCGGTTTCGACTCCCCTCGACTGGAGCAGTCCTGCGACCAGCTTGCTGGTCTGATCGAGCCCCGCATAAGGGATCAGGGTGTCTTCGAGGCGGATTGCGGTCCGCTCGGGGAACTGCTCTGCGGACTCGGTCAGCAGTGTGGCCAGATTCGGATTCAACTCGGTACCTCTCCCGGGGTAGTTCAACAGCGGGACAAGCCGCAATTTCCGGCCTGCCCCCTTAGATGGCATGCTACCCGGCATGAGCTTTGCGGAGAAGGTGGTACTGATCACTGGGGGCGCCAACGGCTTCGGCCGGGCGACCGGAGCCCGAGTTGCCGGCGAAGGAGCACATGTCGTGCTGGCCGACATCGAGGAGGAAGCCGGCCGGGAGGCGGCGGCCGAGATCGGTGCCGAATTCATCCACTGCGACGTGCGCGACCCCGATGCCAGCGAAGCAGCGGTCGATTTTGCGGTCAGCCGGTTCGGCGGCCTGGACATCGCTTTCCTCAACGCCGGCATCTCCACCGGCTGCGGCCTGGTCGAGTCCTTCGATCTCGAGCTCTACCGCCGGGCGATGCAGATCAACCTCGACGGGGTCGTCTTCGGTATCAACGCCGCGGTGCCGGCGATGCGGAAGCGCGGCGGCGGCGCGATAGTCGCCACCGCCTCGCTGGCCGGATTGACCTCGGTTCCGTTCGACCCGATCTACGCCGCAAACAAGCACGGCGTGGTCGGGCTGGTCCGTTCGGCCGGCCCGGTCTATGAGCTGGAGAACATCCGTATCAACGGGATCTGCCCCGGCTTCGCGGACACCCGGATCATCGATGGCTTCAAGGAAGGACTGGTCAGCGAGGGCATCCCGATCATCGAGGTCGAGCATGTGGTCAACGGGATCGTCGACCTGATGGTCTCACCCGAGAGCGGCGTCTGCCATTTCGTTCAGGCCGGCATGGACCCCCAGGAGTTCCGCTTCCGCAACATCCCCGGCCCCAAAGCTGCCGAGGCCTGAGCCCCGGGTAGCCCGCTTCGGGGCGCGCTCGGCTCCGGGTAGGCCGTCGGCCCTGCTCAGACCCCCTCTATCGGGCCGGCCTGGACCTCCATCCAGCGGGCGGCCATCGCCGGGGGGATGACCCGGTTTGCGTCCCGGTCTGTCTTCAGGCAGACGACGGAGGGCTGGCCGGAATCACGGCACCGGCCCAGAGCCGGACCGAGGTCGTCGAGCTGATCCACGAACTCGCCGTGGCAGCCGAGTCCCTCCGCGACCATGTCCCATCGGATTTCACCCTGCTCGGTGCCGAAGGTGTGGCCGAACAGGGCTAGCTCATTCGGCTCCTCCATGGTCCAGGCGCCCTCGGCAAAGACGATCACGGTGACCGGGATCGAGTCCCGGACGGCCGACTGCATTTCCATGATGTTGAACCCGGCGGCTCCGTCTCCGGTGACGCAGACGACCTCCCGGTCGGGCTGGCCGATCTTCGAGCCGATCGCAGAAGGGATGCCGGTCCCGAGCATTCCCAGTTCGAGAATGCTGTGGTACGAGCGTGGCCCGGTGGGCGGCAGGCCCGCATAGGCCCAGACCGCGGTCAGGCCGCCGTCCACCGTGTAGATCGCCTGGTCGCCGAAGGTCTCGCCGATCACTTCGATCGCCCGGGCGGGGTGAATCCCCTCGCCCTCCCATTCGTCGGCGGTACTCGCCTGAGAGGCATGCCACCGGGCATCCGTCTCGCGGGCTTCGGCCAGGGCGGCGGTCGCCTCTTCTGAGGGGGACTTTCCACGCCGCTTCAGTTCGGCCGCGATCCCGCCCAGCGCGTCGGCCGCGTCGGCGACGATCCCCATGGTCAGCGGGCGGGTCACACCGATGTTGCTCGGGTCGGTGTCGATCTGGATCAGTTTCACCGTCCCGGGCTCTCCCCAGTATTTGTCGTAGGGGAGGTCGAGATTGCCGATGCGGGATCCGGCGACCAGGATCACGTCGGCGTCGAGCCTGGCCTTGATGCCGCCTTCGCCGAAACCGAAGACGTAGTTGGGATGGTCGGCCCGGGCGCTGGCCCGGCCGGCCTGGGTCGGGATGAGCGGACAGCCGAGCACTTCGGCGAGTTCGGCCGCTTCGGCGTTCGCCCCCGCCCGGTCAACACCGGCGCCGGCCACCACGACCGGTCTGCGGGCCGACTCGAGCAGGTCCGCTGCCGCTTCGATCTGGGCGGCAGAGGCCTGGGGCTGTGAGGGACGGTAGGCCTCGGGCTCGAGGATCGGCTGTTCGTCTTCCTCGCCGAGGTCATACATGACGGTGACGGGGACATCGACGTGAACGGGCCCGGGCCGGCCGTTCCACATCTCCCGGAAGGCGAGCCGGAGCACTTCGGGTATCCGCGCCCATTCGAAGATCGGTCCGCCCCATTTGACAGCGGGCTGGAAGGAATCGAGTTGGTCCTGGCCCTGGAAGGTGGAAGGCGGCGTGGGATAGCTCACTCCCATCCGGTGCTGCGAAGTGATCGCCAGCACGGGAACGCCTTCGTGCAGCGCGGTGAAGATGCCGGGCAGCAGATTGGCCGCACCCGGGCCGGGGTTGCCGATCACACAGGAAGCCTTTCCGGTCGACTTGTAGAGGCCCTCGGCCATGTGGACGCCGGCCGATTCATGCCGTACCGGGACCAGCCGGATCCCGTACTTCTCAAGCTGGGCAAAGAGGGGATCGATCTCGGGCGAAGGCAGGCCGAAGACATGCTCGATTCCTTCGCTGGCCAGGCATCTTGCGAAGAGTTCGCCGCCGGTGATCTCGGACATCGCTGCTCCTTGTTGTCTGAGGCACCGTGCGGTGCCGCACGTGGGTGGAAGCCTGCTTCTCTTCCGAAAGAAGGCAATTCCGAGTGTAGGAGCAAATCCCCGTTTTCCGCTCACCGAGCGAAAGTTCAGGGTTTTCCCGCAGCCGTTCGAACCGTGGGCATGTCCGGACCGGAGGACTTCAGGGCAGGAGGATCTTCTTTCCCGGGTTGAGCAGCAGCTTCGGGTCGAAGACCTTCTTGATCTCGGCCTGAAGCCGGATGGCAACCGGTCCGAGCGCGGCTTCGACATGCCCGGTCTTGAGCGAGCCGATCCCGTGCTCGCCGCTGATCGAACCGCCGAGGCGAATCGCCATCTCGAATATCTCCGCCGCCGCCACGCCTCCCCTTCTCATCTGATCGGCGTTATCGAGGTCGACCAGGAAGCTGGAATGGAGGTTGCCGTCTCCGGCATGTCCCCATGAGCAAGCCGGCAGATCGTGGCGTCGCCCGATCTCGATCGTTTCCTCGACCGCTTCGGCCAACGATTCGACCGGCACCACGACATCCTCGGAAATCTTTCCGCCTCGCTGGGCGGTCACGGCGATCGAGACCCCGTCGCGCCAGGCCCAGAAGTTCCGGATCTCGACGTGGTCGGTGATCGTCGCGGGAGGGAGCAGGGCGCCTTCCGCCATCGCTTCTTTCAGGTTCGCGACCGCGCCCGACACCTCCTCCGCCGTCCCGTCGGCCTCCGCGATCACGGCGAAGCCCGCTTCGTCGGGAGCTGCCGAGGGGAAGGAGCCGAGGCTCGACTCAAGCGCACCCCGGTCGAGGAACTCGAGTGCGGTGGGCTGGATCCCGGATCCCATGATCATCCCGATCGCATCGCAGCCCGTTCGGGTGTCGGCGTAGAAACCCACCACGACCCCGCGCTCCTCCGGGGCCGGAACGAGCCGCAGCCAGGCCGAGGTCACGATTCCGAGAGTGCCTTCGGAGCCGATCATCAGGTCGGCCAGGTCGAGACTGGCAACGTTCTTTCTCAGCGGGCCGCCGGTAGTCAGGATCTCGCCCGGTGGTACGACCGCTTCGATTCCGGTGACCCAGGAACCGGTCACCCCGTACCGGAAGGCGTGGGGGCCGCCCGCATTGGTGGCGATGTTGCCACCGATGGTCGACTGCTCGCTGGCTCCCGGGTCGGGCGGGAACATCAGGCCGTTCTCCAGGGCGATCCGGTGAACGGTCGCGGTCCGCACTCCCGATTCCACGTTCATGCGCCAGAGCTCGGGGTCGATCGAGAGGATCCGGTCGAGCCGCTCGAGCGAAAGGACTACTCCTCCGTCGGGCACCGCGCCGCCGGCGAGTCCGGTCCCGCCGCCCCGGACGGTCAGGGGCACACCGTGCTCGTAGCACCAGCCCAGCACCTCGGAGACCTGCGCGGAGTCCTCCGGCAGCACCAGCGCATCGGCGGTCCCCCGGATGCCCCGGTTCCCGGTCCCGTCCTGCAGGGCCGCTCTCATTTCCGGCCCCACGGTGACCACCTGCCCCGGCGTCAGAAGCTTCGCGAGTTCAGTCGCAAGATTCCCGTTCACGCTTCGATTCTCCGAAATTCCCCTCTCCAATGGGCTTTCAGCCTTCAAGATGCTGTTTCTGGCCTGCGACTTAGCCTGTAGTAGGTGATATGTTACCGGCCATGCCCCGGAGCATTGAGCCGTGAAGGAGAGTCGGGATGCAGGCAAGGGATCGCCGTCCGGTGGCGCCGCTGCCGTGACTGGGGTTACGGTGAACGAGAGGGAAATGTCCGGAGGCTTCGGATCCCCCGGAGGAAGGAGAGAGAAGTGGGACTGACCGGTGGAGAATTCGTCGCCGAGTATCTGATCGCCGAGGGGGTGCCGTATGTGTTCGGCATTCCCGGTCACGGTGACATGGCGGCCTTTGATGCGTTCAAGGACCGGGCCGACCGGATCACGATGATCGGTCCCCGGCATGAGCAGGCGGCCGCGCACATGGCCGATGCCTATTACCGGGCTTCCGGCAAGGCCCTGGCCACGATGACGTCGATCGGGCCCGGCTCGATGAACGTGGCGACCGGGCTGAGCACTGCCTTCGTGGACTCGATCCCGCTGATCTCCTTCACCGGCGGCCCGCAGACCTACATGCTCGGTCGCGGCGTGCTTCAGGAACTGGAGCGTCAGCAGGACAATGTCTTCCCGCACATCATCCAGCCGATGGTCAAGCGGAACTGGGATGTCCAGCACGTCGACCTGCTTGCCGATGTCCTCCCGCGCGCCTTTAACACCATGCTCTCGGGACGGCCCGGCCCCGTTCATGTCGAATTGCCGATGGATGTCCAGGCTGAAGTCACCGACCTTCCGGTTCCGGTGCCGGCCGAGCGGCGGGCAACTTCCGGTGTCGTCAGGCCCGACCCGGATACGGTCGACAAGGCGGCGGCGAAACTCCTGAACGCCAAGCGGCCGGTGCTCTTGGCGGGCGGTGGCTGCCTCGAGGCCAAGGCCTCGGCCGAGGTCAGGAAGGTCGCCGAGTACCTGGACGCGGCCGTGGTCGTGACCATGATGGGCAAGGGAGTCTTCCCCGAAGATCATCCCCTTGACGCGGAACACACAGGGTCGAACGGAACCCTGGTCGGCAACCACATGACCAAGAACGCCGACGTGATCCTCGCGGTCGGGACCCGTTTCGCCGAGCAGACCTCCTCGTCTTTCATGGACGGAATGTCGTTCTCGGTCCCGCCAACCGAGATCATCCACCTGGACATAGACCCGACCGAGATCGGCAAGAACTACCCGACCGCAATCGGCGCGGTCTGTGACGCGAAGGCCGGGCTTGCCGACCTTTACGACGCCCTGGTCGACCACAACGGCACCGAGGGGCTCAGCCGTCCCGCCTATCGCGAGGAGATCGCGAAACTCCGTCAGGAATGGAAGGAGATGCTGACCGGCCGCTGGACCGGAAAGCTCTCGCTCAGCCAGGTTCTGCATAAGTCACGGGAAGTGCTCCCGCGGGAAGCGATTGCGATCGCTTCGGCCGGCCATCCCCAGATCCAGGCCTTCCAGGAGTTCCTCTCCTACGAGCCACGCACCTGGCTCAGTCCGGGCGGCTACTCGACGATGGGCTACACCATGCCGGCGGCGATCGGCGCGAAGCTGGCCCGCCCGGACGTGCCGGTGGTCGGCTTTGCCGGTGACGGCGACCTCCAGCAGACGATCCAGGAACTGGCTGTCGCGGCGGAGACCGGCGCGGCGGTGATCATCGCCTGCCTTAACAACACCGGCTGGATCTCGATCCGTGACTTCCAGCGCGGCATGTTCGGCGAGGACCGCGGATTCGAGACCGAGTTCCGCTCGCGCCGAGGAGACCAGTTGATGCCAGTCGACTTCTGCGCGATCGCAAAGGCCTTCAACTGCGGATCCGAGAAGGTGACCGAGGTCGGCGAGATCGGTGCCTCCTTCGAGCGGGCGATGGCCTCCGATGGTCCCTGCCTGATCGAGTTCGACCTCTCGAGCGAACCGGCTGACAGCGAAGGCGTGAACATCGGCCACTGGGACCTGCCGAAGCCCGCGTACCTGCCCTGAACGAGACCAAGGAGCAACAGGTGAATCACGACACCCCCGAACGAGATCCCCAAGGGGCCGCCCAGCTGCTCCGCGACGAGTCCGATGCCCATGTCCTCAAATGCATGGGCGACGTGGACATGGGCCTGGTCGACGGAGATGGCGTTCACGTCCGGGACGCCGACGGCAACGAGTACCTCGACGCGATCTCCGCGGAATGGGTGCTCAACCTCGGTTTCCGCCACCCCGAAATCAAGCAGGCGATGGAGGAGCAGTTCGGCAAGATCGACTACGTCTCGCCGGTATTCGAGGACGAAGCAAGGACTGCCTACGCGAAGAAGCTTGCCGAACTCGCCCCGGGTGCCCTTTCCAAGGTCCTTTACGGACTCTCGGGCGCGTCGGCGGTCGAGGGAGCGATGCATCTGGCGATGCGGACGACCGGCGGGACGGACTTCGTCTGCCTCGACGCCGCATTTCACGGCCGGACCTTCGCCACGATCGGGTTGACCTACGTGAACCCGGGGATGGTGGAGGGCTCGAACAAGGGCCTCGACCGTTACCTGCCGCGGCAGATGAGGGTGCCGAATTACTACTGCTACCGGTGTCCCCTTGGCCTTGAGCGTGAAACCTGCGATCTAGCCTGCGCCGACCAGGTCGAATGGGCTCTTGACAAGGGCCACCTGAACGGTCCTGCCGGAGTGATCGTCGAGCCGTACCAGGCCAACGGAGGCATGGTTCCCGCTCCCGAGGGCTATCTGGAGAGGGTCCACGAAATGGCCAAGGACCACGACGTGCCACTGATAGTCGACGAGATCCAGGGCGCGTTCTGCCGCTGCGGTCCGATGTACGCGAGCGAGCGGGCCGGCATCGAGCCGGAGATGATCATCCTCGGCAAGGCAATGGGCGGCGGGCTGCCGCTCTCGGGCACGATCACCACGCCTGATTACGCGGCGCTGCTCCCCTGGGAATACGGCTTCACCCAGGCCGGGAACCCCCTGGCCTGCGCAGCCGGGCTGGCGATGGTCGAAGTGATGGTTCGGGACGACCTGCCAGACAATTCGGAGCGGATCGGTCAGCTGATGACGGGCGAGCTGGAGAAGCTGATGCCGGACTCGAAGCTGATCGGCGACGTTCGCGGCCAGGGGCTGATGATCGGCGTCGAGCTGGTCCGTGACAAGGAAACCAAGGAGCCGGCCTTCGAAGAAACCGACCAGCTGATGGCCGCCTGCCTCCAGCACGGCCTGATGATCGGCAAGACCGGCCCGGTCTTCGGCTCGAACGGAAACGTCGCCAAGTTCAAGCCCGCGGTCAACGTGACCGAGGAAGACGCGATGGAGATGATCGAACTCTTCACGCGGGCTCTTCGTGATGTCGAGGCCACTCTGTGAAGAGGGAAATCAGCTTCATCGCAGCTCTCGATTTCGAGAGTCTGCAGGCACGGGAGGTTCTGGACTCGCTTCTCGAAGCGGGGTACGACTCGGTCGAGTGGACGATGGCCCACGTCGACGAACTGCTGTCGCCCGCCTCCGCGCTCGCCTGCCAGATGGACCTGGTCAGCGGCGGCGAGGAAGCGGTCGCGACCACGTTAACGGCGATTGACGCCGCGGCCGGGGCGGGCATCGGCACGGTCAATGTGCTGACCGGTCCCAACCTCTGGGAGGAGGGTGTGGTCCGCAGCTATGACGAAGCAGCCTGGACGACGGCCCTGGGGGCACTCGAACGGATCTGCAAGCGTGGCGAGGACGCCGGGGTGCAGATCGGTTTCGAGCCCTGTTGGGGAACCCTCGCCCACGACGCAGCCACGGCCCAGCGGGTGCTGGACGCGGTCCCGGTCTCGGTCACCTTCGATCCCAGCCATTTCGTGATGACCGGCGATTCGATTCCCGATCTGATCGATCGCTGGGGGGAACGGATCGTCCACTTCCACCTCAAGGACGCTTTCGGACGGCCCGGCATGGACGGGGAGGACTTCATCTTCTGCATGCTGGGTGAGGGAAACGTGCCCTGGCTGGAAACCCTCGAGGCGCTCGACCGGATCGCCTACGACGGCCCGCTGTCGGTCGAATTTGAGGCCTACCGGTACTACGAGCAGGTGCTCGGCAATGATCCGGCCGCCGCGGCGAGGCTGGCCCGCGGCCAGGTTGCCGCCCTGCTCGGGGAGGACGAATGAAGGTCGCGCTCTGCGGGCTCGGCGAGATCGGGCAGATTCACCTGAAGGCGATCCGCGAGAGCGGTCACGAACTTGTGGCTGTCCTCGAACTGAACCGGCGCCTTGCTGTCGAGAGCGTCGGCGACGATGTACCGATCCACACGGAGGTTGTGGAGATGGTCGAGCTGACCGAACCGGATGTGGTCGACATCTGCCTACCTCATCACCTTCATGTGCCGATTGCCGTCGCAGCGCTGGAAGCCGGTGCTGACGTGCTGCTTGAGAAACCAATGGCGATGGACCTCGAAGGCTGCGACGAGATCATCGAGGCGGCAGACCGGCACGGGCGCAAGGTGGGTATATCCCACAATCAGGTGCACTTCCGTCCCCATCGCCGGCTTCGCGAATTGATCGACTCCAGCCAGCTCGGCGAGATCAGGGCGATCTACGAACGACTCTGGATGGGCGGCAAGTACGGCGGCTGGCGGGAGGACTCAAGCCAGGTAGGAGGCGGTCTGCTGATGGACGCCGGAGTTCATCGGGTGTACATGGCCGAGTACCTCGGCGGACCGGTGAAAGCCGTGACCGCGGTCATGGACGAGCCGCGATCCGAGGATGCCTTCGTCCTGACTCTCGAGTTCGAGTCCGGGGCGATCGGGGTAATCCAGGGCGGCTACCACGGTCCCGACGGTGTCTTCGACGACCGCATCGACATCCAGGGATCGGCAGGGATGGCCGAGGTGCTCGGCTGTGAGGCGTTCTTCGAGGGCGACCTGACCGGTGACCTCCGGCTCAGGGCACAGCTCGGCGGGGAATGGTCCGATGATCCGGTGACCGGCGACTGGGATGAATCGGTCACGGATTCGGTCAAGGCCTGTCTCGACGATCTGTCGCAGGGAAACGAGCCCGAGGTGGGGATGGCGGAAGGCCGTGACGCAGTTGCCGTGGTCGAGGCTGCCTATCGTTCTGCCGAGACTGGCAAGACGATCAGCATCAGCGACCTGGACGAGAGGGCCTCATGAGCATCAACGCCGACACTGGAAGCAAGGGATCGCTTCGCGAGATAAAGGCCGAATCGAGCCTGACGGCGAGGGTGCGTGAATCAATCCGGGAAGCGATCATCGACGGCAGCCTCGAGCCCGGTTCGCTCCATTCGGTGAAATCGCTGGCCGACATCTTCAAGGTTTCGCGAACCCCCGTGCGCGAAGCGCTGATCGATCTCGCTGGCGCTGACATGGTCGAGTTCGAAAGGAACCGCGGAGTAAGGATCCTCGAGACGTCCGTTCACGACCTCGAGGAGATTCTGGTCCTGCGGATCCTGCTTGAGGTGCCGGCGACACACCGCGCTGCCGAGCGCATCGACGCCGACGGACTGTCGGCCCTGAGGCAGGAACTCGACGCGATGGTCGAGGCCGCCGAGAACGGTGACGAACCGACGATGATGCAGCACGACCGCCGCTTCCACGAACTGATCAACACGGCTTCCGGAAACTCGAGGCTCACGGAATATGTGGACTCGCTTCGTGACCTGATCCTGACCCGGGGCGTTTCGACCGTGGACAGCACCCGCTCCCTGCCCGAAATCGTCGCCGAGCACGAAGGGATCCTCGCCGCACTCGCATCGGGTGATGCGGACGCGGCGGCAACTGCCATGAAACAGCATCTCGTCAACACCGCCTCGCTCCTCCTCCAGCAGGAAGGTGGCCGCAGCACTTCGCTCAGCCTCGGCTGGGAAGGCCTGGTGGTGGGCGAATGAGCGAGGGAAACTCGGAATCAGCCATGTCTTCGATCAGGAGCATCAACCCGTTTGATCCCTCGGACCTTGTTGCCGAGACTCAGGCTGCGTCGCCGGAAGGAGTCGAGTCGGTTCTGGCTTCCGGCGTTGCGGCCCGGGAGGGCTGGGCAGCGGACCCGATGCTCAGGCTGAGGTCACTCGGTGCGCTGGCTGACGAGATCGGCCTGCGCCGGCAGCAGTTCGTTGACCTGATGGTCAGGGAGGTCGGCAAGCCCGAACCCGAGGCGGCGGGGGAAGTCGACCGGGCGACCTCGATTCTGAGGTTCTACTCCCAGATCCCCCTTGATCCGGTCGGAGAGGTCGTGCCGGGCTCGATGCCCGGGGCCAGGGTGCTGGTTGAACGACACCCGCTTGGGCTGGTCCTCGCGATCTGCCCCTGGAACTTCCCCTTGGCAATCCCCCTGTGGAAGGCAGCTCCCGCGCTGGCTTACGGAAACACCGTCGTGGTCAAGCCGGCATCGCCGGCGATCGCCACGGCGGCCCTGCTCTCCGAATGCGCGGCCGAGGTGCTTCCCGACGGAGTCCTGACCGTCCTGCCGATGGGCGGGGCCCGGACCGCCGAAGTACTCGATGACGAGCGGATCGCGGCAGCGACCTTCACCGGATCGACCGGAGTGGGCATTTCCGTCGCCGAGCGTCTTGCCAGGCGGGCCGCGCCCGCACAGGCGGAGATGGGAGGTCAGAATGCCGCCATCGTCCTTGACGACGCCGATCTCGAAGCGGCGGCTAACGCAATCGTTTCGGGTGCCATGGGTTATGCCGGACAGAAATGCACGGCAACCCGCCGCGTCGTCGCTCTTGGTTCGATCCGGGAAGAGCTCGAGGCGAAACTTGCCGGTCTCGTGGAAGGACTTTCGGTCGGTAATCCGGCCGATGCCGGAGTGACGGTCGGCCCCCTGATCAGCGAGACCGCAGTCGAGGAGTTCGAGACTGACCGCAAGTCCGCGATCGAAGCGGGGGCAACCGAAGTGGCTGTCGCAGAGGCGCCCGGGGGACCCGGATTCTTCGTGTCACCCGCCCTGCTTCGCCAGGACGATCCGATGGCAGAGGTGAACCAGGAAGAGACCTTCGGGCCGCTGCTTACCCTGATCGAAGTCGCGGATGAGGAGGCGGCGATCGCTGCCGCGAACGCAACCAGGTTTGGCCTCGTCGGCGCGGTCCACGGCCGGGACCTCGGACGGGCCGCCAAGGTGGCCGGACGGATGAGCACGGGCCTCCGGCGCGTCAACGCACCGACACCGGGGGTCGATTACTACGCGCCCTTCGGCGGCGAAGGCCAGTCTTCCTTCGGCCCGCGAGAGCAGGGCAGGGCCGCCCGGGAGTTCTTCACTTCGAGCACGACTACCACCATCGTTCCGCTCGACTGACCCCCGGGTCTTCTGACCTTCGGGATCGTCCGGGTTGATCAGCGCAGGGCCGGAGCCAGTTCGCGGCCGATGATCTCGATCTGCTCGAGGTCGTCGTGGAGCAGGAGCTGGATCATGATGCGGTCGACGCCGGCGTCTCGCCACTGGGCCAGTTGTGAGGTGACCTGCTCCGGCGAGCCCTTGAAGCGGTAGTCGAGCGAATCTCCGACCCCGGCCTTTTCACGGCAGAGGGCGAGCCGCTCAAGCGCTTCCCGTTCGTCCCGGCCGAGCGCAGCCCCGGTCATGACCGAGAAGCGGACCGTGGTTGGGTCCCTTCCCGCATCCCTCCACGCCGCCTCGATCGCCGCCCGCCGCTCGCGCGCCTGCTCGAGGGTCGGGTTGGGCGTGTTGTATTCGCTGGCGAAACGGGCGGCGAGAGCGGCGCCTTTCGGCGCAGCGTTGCCGCCCATGACGAGCGGCATGGGGTCCTGGACCGGCTTCGGCCTGGCGTCGACCGGGGCGAGGTCGTAGTAGTCGCCGTGGAACTCGAACTCACCCGACGACCACAGGCCGGTGACGATCTCCAGCTGCTCTTCGAGGACCTTCATTCGCTCGCGAACGGGAAGGAAGGGGAAGCCGAAAGCATCGTGTTCCGCCTGATGCCAGCCGGCTCCGATGCCCGGTTCGATCCGGCCGCCGGAGATCCGGTCGGCGGTGGCGATCATCTTCGCCAGGATCGAGGGGTGGCGGAAGGAGGCCGGGGAGACCATGGTTCCGAGGCGCAGGCTTGAGGTGATCGCAGCCAGTCCGCTGATCGTGGCCCAGGCGTCGAGCGACTGCCTGCCTTCCGAGGGGAAGACCGACAGGTAGTGGTCGGAACGGAAAAGGGCCGGTATGCCGTTCTCCTCGCAGCTCCTGGCGATTGCCGTCCAGTCCTCCCAGGAAACGTCTTCCTGGCCTTCGATCATCACGCAGAGTTCCATGGCCCGAGCCTACCCGCGGCGCAGCATCGCGATCGGTACCAGCGCGACCGCGATGTACAGGGCGAGGCCGATCTGCTGGCCGACCGCTTCGGTCGTCGTGAAGCCGGTCAGGTGACTCACGTGGAAGGCGAAGTGAAGGGCCTGGGCGGCGATCCAGCCCCAGCAGAGCGGAACCACCAGCTCCTTCGAGGGCTTGATCATCGCCCAGATGAACATCAGGCCGAAACCGAGGTAGAGCCCGCCGATGTCGGTGATCAGGTGCTCGTTATAGGGCGGCAGCAGCTTGACCAGCGCCGTGTAGAAAGGGAAGTCGGTGTAGAAGGTTTCCGGGGCAAACGCGGCCGGCAACGCGATCGCGAGGGACGAAAGCGCCAGCACTCCAAGACAGATCCTGATCGCCGGCGCGTCTGCCTGTTGTTTCTTCTTTGACCGGGTTGCGATTGCCGAAACCTAGCGGGGACCAGCGACGGTGAACCTCATTCCGGCTTCAGCTGGGCCGAGAGACCGAACAGGTCGACCTCGTCCCAGGCCTCGGCCACCAGCCCGTCCTCTATCCGGATGATCGCGGTCGAGGTGAATTCGACCTTGCGTCCGGTCGTCGGCATGCCCATGAATTCGCCGTCCTGGGTCCCGGTCCACCTCTGGTGGGCCGCGACGAGGTCACCTTCGGCGACCAGCATGAGGATCTCGTTGCGGAGGTCCGAAAAGGCGTCGAGGAAAGCGTTCACAACTTCCTGCTGGCCGGCCCTTCCCTTGACTTCGCCGTCGTGGGTGAAGTCCTCGGTCAGCAGCCTTTCGCAGGCGGTCCGGTCCCGCTGGTTGATCGCCTCTGCGTAGAAGCGGCGCACCAGTTCCTTGTTCCGGTCGAGGCCCATGGGCCGAGACTATCGGCGCTTGATCAGGTTGCTGCGCTTCAGGCCGCCTTCGGGGGGCAGGCTGTAGAGGTCGCCGTCGGCGGCAATCCAGAGCGGTCCGTCGAACCGCTTCGGGGCGTCGGCGAGATAGACCTCTTCGAGGCCCTTGAGCGGAAGCGGGGGAACAACATGGGTGAGCGCGAGGGCCCTGGCCCCGGCCTGGCGGGCGGCGTCAGCGGCCTGGGGGGCGGTCGCGTGGTAGTCGGTCACGTCGGCGAGGATCTTGCCCCGGGCCGGGTTGCCGGCGTCGGTCTGGGCCTTCGCCACCATCAGCAGGAGCTCCTGCGATAGCGCGTCGTGAAGCAGCAGATCGGTGTTCCTGGATGCCTTGACCAGGTTTCCCGAATAGACCGTGTCGGCGCTGATCACCGCGCTCCGTCCCTTGTAGTCGAAGCGGAAGCCGACCACCGGGGTGACCGGGGAATGGTCCACCTCGAAAGCGGTGACGACCAGGCCGTCGTCCTCGAGCACGACGTTCGCCTCGCCTTCATCCGGGACCGGAAACTCTTCCGGAACCATGGCACCGATCGCCGGGTCAACGAACTCTTCCCCGTGATGTGCGGTGCGGTAGCTGCGGTCGAGCCGGTAGGCGTCGTTGTAGCCCTTGACCACCCGCTCGACACCGGGCGGTCCCAGTACCCGCATCGGCGTGTCGGTTCCCTCGGCGACCCAGCGCTGCAGGTTGACCGAGCCCAGCCCACCGATGTGGTCGGAGTGAAAATGGGTAAGCAGGAGCAGCTCGATCCGTCCGGCATCGATGCCCATCCGGTTGATCGTCTCCGAAGCTCCCTCGCCGGCATCGACCACATAGACCTTGCCGTTCGCGATGACGGCGACACAGGGGTTGCCGCGCTTCTCGTCGGGCAGTGGCGAGCCGGAGCCGACCACAGCGATGTGGAGCCCGTCACCGAGTTCGGCGACCGGGTCGCCGGCGACGATCTCCGGCAGCTTCTTCCTGATCAGGGCAAGGGCGATTCGGGAGCGCAGGGATGCCATCGCGTAAGCCTATAGTTGACGCGCGTCAAGTTCAACCCGGGGTGAGTATCGACTGCGAGAGCCTTACCCGCCCATGGGCTCCGAAATAGGCAGGCCTGATGTAGCTATTATGGAGCGCATTCATGTAGCTACAACGGAGGCGGAAGTGGAAGTCGGAATCCGCGATCTGAAGAACAACCTCAGTCGCCATCTCGAGAAGGTCAAGGCCGGGGAGACGATCATCGTCACCGATCGTGGCAATCCGGTCGCGAAACTCGAACCGGTCGCGGAGTTGACCAATTTCCAGCGCATGGTCGCGTCGGGAATGATCACGCCGGCGCTCGAGCCGAAGCGGCCCGACAGCGAGTACCCCGACCCCATCGACATCGGACTCGAACCGGGGGAATTGCTGCGAATCATCGAGGAGGGTCGGGGTCCCGGGTGATCGCCTACCTCGACACATCGGCCTTCGTCCCGCTGCTGTTTGCGGAGAAGGGCTCGGAGAGCAGCCGCAGTCTCTGGTCGAACGCGTCTACCGTGGTCTCGACCCGTCTTCTTTACGTCGAAGCGGCGGCCGCGGTCGCACGGAGTTCCAGGGAGCAGGGCCTGGCGCCGGACGAGGTGAACAGAGCGGTGGCATCTCTGGCCCAACGGTGGAAGGCGGTGGTTCCGATCGAGGTCGGGACGGGTCTCGCCGAGGCGGCGGCAGAGGCGGCGTTGAGGTTCGGCCTTCGCGGATATGACGCCGTTCACTGTGCCGCGGCCGCCCTGATCAGGGGAGACGAGGTGGTAGCCGCCAGCTCCGACCGGCAGTTGCTTGCCGCCTGGCGCGATCTCGGCCTGGCCACCTTCGATCCGGCCGGTTGAGCTTGCTCCGGGGCCGGGTCAGGCCTGGTGCATCTCGCGAGCGGCGACCATCCTGACGGCGTCGGTCAGGTTCTCGATCAGCGGCGAGTCCAGGGTCCAGCGCTGCCAGTAGAGCGGTATCTCGATCGCGTGCCCGGGCGCAAATTCGACCAGGTCGCCGCGGTCAATCTCATCGAGGCACTGGCGGTCCGGCAACAGCCCCCATCCCAGGCCGAGCAGGATCGCCCGGGCATAGTCGGCCGTGGTCGGTATGTAGTGGCGGGGCGCCCGCAGCGGCTTGCCGGCAAAGTCGCGGAAGAAGCGGTTCTGGGTCTGGTCCTTGCGGTCGAAGTCCACCACCGTGACCTTGCCCAGCTTCTCCGCGGTCACCTCTCCGTCCATCTGCCTGGCGAGAAAACCGGGCGAGCAGACCGGGTGGTAGGTCATCGTCCCCAGCAGTTCGGAGCGGCATCCCTGGACCGCCTCTGCGACCGAGGTCACCGCCGCCATCACCTTGCCGGCCTTGAGCAGCGAAGTCGTGTGCTCCTGGTCTTCCCTGAGCACCTCGAAAACGACGCCCGAGGAATCGACCTGCGCCAGCGCCTCCATGAACCAGGTCCCGAGGCTGTCCGCGTTGATCGCCAGGGGCACGGTCACCGCTCCGCCCTCACCCTCTTCCAGGGCAAGGGCACGGGTCGCCTCGTCCTCGAGCAGGCGCATCTGGCGGCCGTATCTGAGTGCGATGTCCCCCGCCGCGGTTGGCTCGACGGGGTTGCTGCGTTGAACCAGCACCTGCCCGGTCGAGCGCTCCATCGCCTTGATCCGCTGCGAGATCGCGGAGGGGGTGACGTCGAGGCGGCGGGCGGCGGCCTCGAAGGTTCCCTCCTCGACGAGGGCGACCAGTGTTTCGAGATGTTCGGTGCGGAAACTGGACATAAGCACAGCTAATGACTGCTAAGTAAGTTTAGTTTGACTTCACATCCGGACGAGCCCAGAATCGGCATCCGAATGAACGTCACCCTGCTCCAGATGATGCTGCTCGGCTTCGCCGCCAGCTTCACCCTGATCGTCGCGATCGGGGCCCAGAACGCCTACCTGCTGAGACTGGGTGTCGAAGGTCGCGGGCGCGTCCTGGTCACCGTGATCCTGATCTGTGCCCTCTCGGACGCGGTCCTGATCGCCGCCGGCGTGGCCGGCGTTGGCGCGGTGCTCGAAGCGGCACCGGCCGCCGTCGACGTGGTCCGGATGCTCGGTGCCGTCTTCCTGATCTCCTACGGCGTAATGGCCGCCCGGCGTGCCCTGGCCCCGCAGGCCCTGACCGTGGACGAGAGCCCCGCCGAATCCTCGATGAAGGCGATCGTGCTGACCACCCTGGCCTTCACCTGGCTCAACCCTCACGTCTATCTGGACACCGTGATGCTGCTCGGTTCGATCGCCAACCAGCACGACGGGACCGATCGCTGGTGGTGGGCCCTCGGTGCCGTGACCGCCTCCTTCTGCTGGTTTTTCCTGCTCGGCTACGGCGCCCGCCTGTTGAAGCCGCTTTTCGCCCGGCCGGCCGCCTGGCGCGTTCTCGACATCCTGATCGCCCTGATCATGGTCAGCCTCGGCGCCGGCCTGATCGTCGGACTCTGATCAGGCCCGAGTCTGGCGGCTTCCGCTCCGCCGTGCCGACCCCGGATTCGCTCCATCTGGACCGCCGGGAAGGCATCGAATAGCCTTGACCGGTTGATGTCCCGGTGCCGATACCTGCTGCTGGTCGTGGTTTTCTGCGCGGCCCTGTCCGCGGTCGGGACGGCCGAGGCGCGGTTCCTGCCCGGCCTGAACCGGGCGAAGGCCGACAAGGGCGAGGTCTACCGCAAGGGCTGCCTGTTGGGGCATGACCGGGTCCGCTCGGGTGCCTGCCGGTTCGGTGACACCAGCTCCCACAAGAAGGTCGTCCTGTTCGGTGATTCCCACGCAATGCAGTGGGGGCCGGGGCTGATCCGCCTGGCGAAGA
The DNA here is from genome assembly GCA_020438395.1 of Solirubrobacterales bacterium. Lineage (GTDB taxonomy): Bacteria > Actinomycetota > Thermoleophilia > Solirubrobacterales > 70-9 > 67-14. Next base: position 18,019 of record JAGQUR010000083.1, read on the forward strand.
AGAGGGGCTGGCAGGTCATCGCCCTGACCCGGGCAAGCTGCCCCGCCGCCGTGGTCCACATCGACTACTACTGCGACACCTGGCGTCGCAATTCGCTGTTGCGGATCAGGCGTATGCGTCCCGGCCTGGTGGTGGTCGCCTCGGCGGCCAACAGCGAGGCCTATCCGGTTGACTCCGGCGGCTACTCTCTCAGCCGATCTTCGAGCGAGCCCCGCCTGATCAACGGGATGATCCGGACCCTGACCCATCTCCGGCGCTGGTCGAGAAAGACGGTGGTGATGCGGGATCAGGCCGTCACGCCTTTCAACGTGACCCTGTGCCTGCGTGGCCATCTCGACCGTCCGGGACGGTGCGGTTTCCGGCCGGATCGACCGCAGGCCTGGGCCTATGACTACAAGGCAGCCCGCCGGGTGCGAAAGGTTCCCGTGATCGACCCGATGCCGATGCTCTGCCCCGGGGGCTGGTGCCGGGCGGTTGACGGCAATTACCTGATCTACCGCAACCAGGGCCACCTCACCGCCACCTTCACCCGCGAGAAGTACGGCTGGATCGGCCTCAAGCTCGGCGATCCCTGGCGCTGAGGCCTGCCACTGCGAACGGGACGGCCGCGCTTGCGGCCAGATTTTCGAACCGAATCAGTTCAGTCGCAGCCGTTCGTGGCCAGCCGGTTCAGCTTCTTGAAGTAGGTCTGGTTGACGCCCTTCAGCTCAGGCGCGAGCACAACCATGATCTCCCTCAACGTATCGCCGTCGACTTCCGACAGGGGCTTCTCCCGGCAAAGAATCATGAATTCGTTAAGCACATGCCCCGCGCCCGATTGGAGCGCCCCTTTCACCTTTGAGTTCGTGACTGCCGACTTGGCCTGATTAACCGTGTCGACCTCACCGGGATCGAGGTTCGCCACTCCACCACAGCCGCCAACGGTCAGCACCGCAAACGCGGCAGCAACTCCAAAGACTCTCTTCAAAGGTTTCTCCTGGACGGGACGAGGTTCAATATCAACGGAGGGGGAGGGATTCGAACCCTCGATACGCCGTAAGACGCATGCTGGTTTTCAAGACCAGTGCATTCAACCGCTCTGCCACCCCTCCGTGGCCTGGTCGGGCCCGCCGATTCTGACAGGCCGGCCCGGGACGGCGTGCCGACACGAACGCCGGACTCCTGCTTTCAGAACTAGAAGACGAGCAGCAGCGCGCCGGCGACCAGCAGGACGACCAGGATGATCACCGTCACCTGGATGACCGGGCCTGACATCAGCACGTCCGGCGAGCCGGTTGTGTCATTGCTGACCCCGAGCTCCTCCATCTCCTCGCGGATCTCTTCTTCGGATTCGACATCGCCCAGTTTGCTCATGCCGGGAACTATCCCACGACATCCCGTCGGAGCGCTCATCCCGATCGGACGATTCGTCCATGTTGACTGGCGATCGTCCCTGTCAGGATGGTGCCGTGCGTCGTCTGCTCCTTCTTGCCTGCGCGGTCGTCTTCCTTGACGTCACGTTCTTCTCTGTCCTGACGCCGCTGCTTCCCAGCTACCAGTCGGACCATCACCTCTCGGACGGTGGCGCCGGCCTGCTGGCCGGGAGCTTCGCGGCCGGGGCGCTGTTCTTTGCGATCCCGGCCGGATGGCTGGTCGCCAGTGCCGGGGCCCGCAAGACCGTGATTGTCGGGCTGGTCGCGATCGGCATCTGCAGTCCCCTGTTCGGCTTCGCCGAGCAGATCGTCGTCCTCGACCTGCTCCGCTTCCTGCAGGGCGGCGCGGGCGCCCTGATGTGGTCCGGAGCGATTGCCTGGGTCGTCGTCGCCTCCCCGACCGCGCAGAGGGGCCAGATGATCGGGATCGTGATCGCCGCCGCGGTGACCGGCGAGCTCCTCGGCGCGCCGCTCGGTGCGATCGCCCACGCAGTCGGCACTGAAATCGTATTCAGCACCGTGTTCTTCGCTGCGGCCGTGCTGATCGTGCTCGCCATGGCCATCCCCGGGCCCGCCGACGTCGAATCGCAGCCCCTGGCCGAGGCCTGGCGGAGGATCAGGCGCTCGGATGTGCCCAGCGGCCTGCTGATGCTGGCCGCGCCGTCGGTCGCCTTCGGCCTGGCCGTGGTGATCGGGCCGCTCCACATGGACAAGCTCGGTGCCTCGCCGTTCCTGATCGCGGCGGCCTTCGCCTCGGGCTCGGTGATCGAAGCCGTGATCGGTCCGGTGATCGGCCGGGTCAGCGACCGGGTCGGCCGCACCCTGCCCTACCTGGTCGGGGTCGCCGCCATGGCTGTGGCGGTGATCGGCCTTGGAGCTTTCGGTGTGCTGCCGCTGATGTTCGTAACTGTGATGGTCATGGCCTTCGGGGCGGGATTGGCGTTCACGCCGGCCAGCACCCTGGTCACCGACCACGCGACCGCGGCGGGGGTCAACCAGGGATATGCCTCCGGCACCTCCAACATGGCCTGGGGCGGAGGGCAGATGCTCGGCGCGATCGGTGGCGGCGCGCTGGCGGCGGTCTCCGGGTATCTCCTTCCCTGCCTCATCGCAGCCCTGCTGCTGGTGGCGGTCGGCATCGTTGCCAGGTCGCTTGGCATCGGGCCGCCGGTGATATCCGGCCAACAGCCCGAACCCGCACCGGGCGAGCAGAGATAGGCTGCCCCGGATGGTCGGCGAAAACTACGACGCCCGCAAGCTCGCCAGCTCCGGAAGGACCTGGAAAAACTGGTCCGGGCACCAGAGTTGCCGTCCCCGCGACTTCATCCGGGTCAGCGGGGTCCGGGAACTTTCGGAAGTAGTCGCCGCGGCCGGATCCGCGGGACGGCAGATCACTACCGTCGGCTCCGGACACTCCTTCACCCCGACCGCGCTCTCCAACGACCTTCTGCTCGACATCTCCCGGATCGCCGGGGTGATCTCGGTCGACCGGGATTCGGGGCTGGTCGAAGTCGGGGCGGGAACCATCCTCGCCGACCTGAACCGCGAACTTGACCACCTTGGCCTGGCGATGCCGAACCTCGGTGACATCGACCGCCAGACGATCGCCGGGGCAGTATCGACCGGCACCCACGGCACCGGTATCTCCCTGCCGAACATCTCCGCCCAGATCGAGAGCCTGAAGCTGATGGGCGCCGACGGGGAAATCCGGGAACTGAAGGCCGGAACCGACGAACTGCTCGCCGCCAGGGTCGGGGTCGGTTCACTTGGCGTGCTGGTCGCGGTAACCCTGCGAACGGTGCCCGCCTTCAACCTTCACCGGGTAGACGCGCCGATGGACCTGGACGAGGTGTTGTCCGGCTTCGATCGCCTGACCGGGGAGAACGAGCATTTCGAGTTCTTCGTGTTCCCGTACACGCGGACCGCGCTCACCCTGAGCCGCAACCGGACCGACCGGCCCCTTGCCCCGCGTTCGGATGCCGACCGTTTCCTCGGGGACGTCGTGATCGAAAACGGTCTCGGAGACTTTGCCCTGCGCCTGACCGGACGCTTCCCTTCGAGCATTCCGACGATGGCCCGTTACTCGACCCACTTCATGTCCCAGTCCGAGCAGATCGACGTCTCCCACCGGGTCTTCGCCAACTACCGGACGATCCGCTTCAACGAGATGGAATACGCCCTGCCGGTCGAGTCCGGCCCGGAGGTCCTCGACCGGGTGCTCGCCCTGATCGAGGGCGAGTCCTTCCCCTTGGCGATGCCGATCGAATGCCGGGTTTCGGCCGGAGACGACGCCCTGATCAGCCAGGCCCACGGCCGGCCCACGGTCTACATCGCGGTCCATCAGCATCAGACCATGGAATACGAGCCGTACTTCCGGGAGATCGAGAAGATCTTCCGCGAGCACGACGGACGGCCGCATTGGGGCAAGCTCCACTTCCGCAGCGCGGAGGACCTCGCCCCCAGCTTCCCCCGCTGGGCCGATTTCCAGAAGGTCAGGGATGAACTCGACCCGGACAGGACCTTCAGCAACGACTACGTGAAGAGGGTGCTCGGGGATTAGCGGACCCTCGGGTCCGGTTAGTTGTTACTATCCGGACCAGTGAGTCCGTTTAGTGAATCGTCCGTCGGGGAAGAGTCGGCCCGTCCCCACCCGATGCGCAGCCTGATGATCCTGGGTCTTGCCGCGCTCTCGTTTGCCCTCGCGCAGACCACCCTGATCCCTGCCCTGGCCGAACTCATGGAGGAGTTCCACACTGACTCGACCGGCATCGCCTGGGTCCTGACCGGCTACCTGATCTCGGCCGCCATCTTCACACCGATCTTCGGGCGACTCGGAGACATGTTCGGCAAACGCCGGTTGCTCGTCATCGCCCTCTTCATCTTCGCCGCCGGCTCCACGGTCTCGGCCCTCGGAGACAGCGTTCCCGCCATCGTCGCGGGCCGCATCCTCCAGGGCGTCGGCGGCGGAATCTTCCCCCTCTGTTTCGGGATTATCCGGGACGAGTTCCCGCCCGACCGGGTCTCCGCTTCGGTCGGGTTGATGTCCGCCACGCTCGGGATCGGCGGCGGCATCGGCCTGGTTGTCGGCGGACTGATCGTCGATCACGCCTCCTACCACTGGATCTTCTGGCTGGGTGCCGCAATGGGCGTGATCGCCGCGATCGCGGCGCTGCTCTTCGTGCCCGAATCGCCAAACCGGACGCCGGCCAGGGTGGACTACCGCGGGGCCCTCGTTCTCGCAGTCGGCCTTTCCGTCCCGATGTACGCGATTTCGGAGGCAAACAACTGGGGATGGGCCAGCGGCAAGACGATCGGCCTGATTCTCGCCGGCCTGGCCGTGATCGCCTTCTGGGTCTGGCTTCAGAGGCGAACCGACGAGCCGCTGGCCGACGTCTCCCTGCTGGCCGACCGGACCGTGGCGATGACCAACTTCGCGACCCTGCTGATCGGCTTCGGCATGTTCGCCTCCTTCATCCTTATCCCGCAACTGGTCGAGGCTCCGGAAGCGACCGGTTACGGCTTCGGGTTCAGCGCGACCCAGGCCGGGCTGGTCATGCTCCCCGCCGCCCTGATGATGCTCTTCGCCGGTCCGCTCTCCGGGCGGATCGGCGCGAAATACGGCAACAAGTTGCCTCTCGCGCTGGGCGGGCTGATCAGCGGTGCCGGACTGGTCGGCATGGGCCTGGACCACGGCTCGGCGCTCTCCATCGTGCTCTGGAACGTCCTCTCCTCGACCGGGGTCGGACTGGCCTTCGCGGCGATGCCGAACCTGATCATGGAGGTCGTTCCGGTCCAGCGCACCGGCGAGGCGACCGGCTTCAACACGCTGATCCGATCGGTCGGTTCCTCGCTCGGATCCCAGGTGACGGCGTCGATCCTCACCGGGACGATCCTGCTGGCTACCGGCTTTCCGACCAGCGAGGGTTTCCGCACTGCGTTCCTCGTCGGGGCTGCGGTCTCGATCTTCGCCGGCGTTCTCGCGCTCCTGATCCCGCGCTCCGGCCACCGGCACGCGATCGTGTCCGAGGAGATGGGCGCAGCGAGCATGCTCCCCGAACCCGCCCTGGCGGCAGACGAGAAATGACTCCGGCCGGGACCGGGACTTCCGTCGAGGCACCGGCCGAAAGGGCGGGGCGGAAGCGGGCGGACGCGGTCCGCAACCGGGAGAAGGTGATCGCCGCCGCCGAGCAGGTGTTCGCCGAGCAGGGGATCGAAGCGGGGATCCCCGAGATTGCCGAGCGGGCCGGAGTCGGCAAGGGCACCGTCTACAGGAACTTCGAGACCAAGGATGATCTGGTCGCCGCGATCCTGGTCCGGCGGATGACCCGTTTCGACGAAGACATCATCGAGGCCCTCGACAGCGACGACCCGGGAGCCGCCTTCAGGGATGCGCTGCGGAAGGGTGCCGCCCGGGCCAGCGACCTGAGCTTTCCGGCGGTCATGTACTGGACCGGCAAGTCGCCAGAGCTGGACGAGACAAAGGCAAAGGTCAGGGATCACATGACGCGGCTGGTTCGCAAGGCAAAGAAGGCGGGCGCGATCCGCAAAGACGCGAAAGTGGATGAGATCTGGACCCTCTTCGGTGGCGTCTGCCGCAGCCTTGGTGACGCAGGGGAGGCGGACCCGAAAGTCTGGCGCCGCCACGCCGATCTCGTCGCCGACGCTTTCCGCGCCTGACCGATTGCCCGGAGACCGGGCAGCCGGAACTCAGAGGAAGGTCTGGCCCTCGCCGCGGTAGGTGGGAACCTCGTCGACGATTTCGTCGCCCTCGATCAGGATCAGCGAAGCGAAGCGTTCGCACAACTCGCCGGCCTTGGCGTGCCGGAGGTAGACGTTGTCGCCGATCTTCAGGGAGTCCGCGGCGTCGCCGACCAGTGGGGTCTGGACCTCCCCGGCGCCTTCGTCCTTCTCGAACGAGAGTCCCGCGGGCAGCCAGGGAACGGGCATCCGTCCGGGATCCATCGGCCCCGAGGCCAGGTAGCCGCCACCCAGCGCCGTGACCACCCCGGGGCCCGGCCGCCTGACCACCGGCAGTGCGTAGCCGGCCGCCGGCCTGAGCGTGAACGCGGCGTAGTGGTCGAACTGTCCCGGAGCGAAAAAGCCGGAGCCCGCCGCGACTTCCGTTACGGCATCCTCGGCCGAGGTCGACTCGAGCGAGCCGGTGCCGCCGCCGTTCACGAACTCGATCGGGGCGATCTCACGGATCTTCGCCACCGTTTCGGCCCTCCTCGAGGCGATCTCGGCCCTGGACTTCTTCTTCATCGACCGGATCGCCCGGGAACGGAACGGGCGGCCCGGGATCCGGTCGCCGAGACCGGCGATCTGTCCCTCGTAAGCCATCAGCCCGACCAGTTCCAGCTTCTCGCGGCGGCCGATCTCTTCGGCCAGTGCGACGGCCGCCTCCGGGGAGTGGACCGGGGAACGAAGCGTGCCTGCCTTGACCCTCCCGCCGAAGGCCCAGAGGGCGGCATCCAGTTCGATGCAGAGCCGGACCGGTGACGCCTGGCTGCCCAGCACCGACTCGATGATGTCCAGATGCTCGACGCAGTCGACCATGAGGGTGGGGGATGCCCCCTGCAGGGCCACCGAGCGGAGCGCGAGTTCGCCCAGGGCCTCGAGGTTCGTGGTCGGATAGGCGAGCAGCAGGTTTTCCATCCCGCGTTCGGCCAGCCAGAGGGTTTCCGGCAGGGTGAAGGTCATCAGGCCCTGGAACCTCTGGTCGTAGGCCAGAGTCTTCTCGATCAGCGGACGGCAGCGCAGCGACTTGGTCGCCACCCGCACGGGTTTCTCTCCCGAGCGTTCGAGCATCGAGTCGGCATTTGCCCACATCGCGTCGAGATCGACGAAGGCGAACGGCGCCTCGACTTCTCCGAAAATCTCCTCGAGTTCATCATGGGTCCGGGTGCCTGGCTCATCCATTAGCCAAAGGCTAGAGCCGGTCGCGGAGGCTTTCCCGGTTCAGCGGGCCAGAAAGAGGGACATCAGGCCGCTGATGCGGTCGGGTTCCTGGGCCATGAAAGCGTGGCCACCGTCCGGAAAACGGGCCAGCCAGGCCTCTTCAAGCGCCCCCGAGAGAACCCGGCTGTTTCGCGGCGGGATCACCCGGTCCTTCAGGCCATGGGCGATCAGCACCGGGAAGCCCTCGTGGACGAGGTCCGAGATCTGGTCGATCGGCGGCACGCTCTTCTCGTACCAGTCCTGCATCGCCTGCTCCTGTTCGAGCAGGACTTCCGGGTTCAGCCGAGCCCGGGCTGCGGCAACGAGTTCACCGGCATTGGCTTTCACCTGCGGGGCGAAGTCCGGTGGAAAGAGCAGGTCGATCAGCCGGTCGGCCTGTTCCTCGGGGCTGCCGGTCTTGTCGGTCAGGGCTGCCTGGGCCTCACGGCTGCGCCGATGGGCCCGCGTTCCGCCGGTATCGGTGGACAGCAGGATCAGCGACCGGACCCGGTCGGGAATCCAGGTGACGAGCTTCTGGGCGATGAAGCCGCCCATTGACCAGCCGGCCACGTCCACGGTCCTGATCCGCTGATCGTCGAGCAGCGAGACCAGATCGGTTGCCATCGAGGCGATCGTTACCTCGTGAACCCCGCGGGCCGACTCGCCGACGCCGCGGTTGTCGGGGCAGATCACGGTCGACTTCGCGGCCAGCCCGGCCAGAAAGGCCGGATCCCAGTCATCCTTGGTTGCCGCGTACCCGTTGATCAGCAGGAGCGGTGGTCCCTCGCCCAGACGACGCCAGGCAATACCCGTTGTGCCCCCGTCAAACCGCTCCTCCTTAAGCGTCATGTCGTGAGTGTAGGCCCCTCGGGGGCTGAGGGCTGCAAGAGGCGGCAACTCATACAATTCCCCCGCCCGGAGAGGTGGCCGAGTGGCTGAAGGCGCTCCCCTGCTAAGGGAGTATGCGGTTTATAGCCGTATCGAGGGTTCGAATCCCTCCCTCTCCGTACCGGAGCACCGCATCCATCCGGTTTGACAGGTGTTCGTTTCAAAGTAGCCTCTCGATAACTCATGACCGCCCGGTCTGCCTGGCGACGCCCGTTGCCGCCGTCCAGTCCGGGACACCAAGGAGAAACTTCATGCTTCGAAAGAGCGCCTTCCTGGCGTTGCTGTTGGCGAGCATCCTCGGCCTGGTAGTTCCGGCCGCCAATGCCGCCCCCAAGGACTATTCCGCGATCGCGCGCAACATCATCCCCTCGGGCCAGAAGGGCTCGCTGCCGCTGGATTCCACCCAGGCAGTGATGTACGACGCGCTGACCCCGCTTTTCAACAAGGTCACCAACTCCGACATAAACAAGTACTTCAAGTCGGAAAAGCTCGGTGCCACCACCGACGGGCCGTTCACTGTCGAGTCCGTTCCGATGGCCGGTGTGACGATCAAGCGTGACAAGTACGACGTCCCCCACGTCATCGCCAACAGCTACAACGGCGGGATCTGGGCCGCCGGCTGGATCGCCGCGGAAGACCGCGGACTTCTGCTCCAGCAGGCCCGCTACAACGCCCGTGTCGCGGCGATCGACGCCCCGGGTCTCAGCGCAATCGGTCTGGTTTCCTCGCTTCAGAACTTCCAGCCCAGCGCCCAGACCGAGACCGCTCTCGCCAAGCAGACCGACGCCCTGAAGGGAGCCGGCAAGGAAGGCAAGGCGGTGCTGCGTGACATCGACACCTACATCAAGGGCATCAACGCTTACCTCGATCATGTCGGATCGTCCAACCCCCACTGGACCCGCAACGACGTCTACGCGGTGAACGCGCTGAAGGACCAGTTCCTTGGCGAGGGCGGCGGCGACGAAGCCCGTCGTTCGCAGTTCCTCGGCGGACTGATCAAGCGTCTCGGCACTAAGAAGGGCTGGAAGGTCTTCAACGACCTGCGCCAGCACACCAACGCCGAGAGCCCGACCTCGATCGACGGCAAGTTCCCCTACGAACAGCTGCCGAAGAAGAGCCGCAAGGGCAGCGTCGTCCTCGACCCGGGCAGCTACACCGCCTACAACGCGGTCCAGGGCATGTCGCTGAGCGCCGAGCGCAGCAGCAACGCGCTCGAGCCGCGCCACCAGGCCTCCAACACCCTGATGATCACGAAGAAGAAGTCGGCCACCGGCCGTCCGCTGATGGTCGGCGGACCGCAGATCGGCTACTTCGCCCCCGGTCTCACATACGAGATCGACATGAACGCCCCGGGCCTCAAGTGGCGCGGTGCCACCTCGGCTCCGTTCCCCGGTTACCTGCTGATCGGCCGCGGCCAGGACTTCGCGACGACGCTGACCTCGGCCAGCGGCGACGTGATCGACCAGTTCGTCGAAACCCTCTGTGGTGGCAGTGACACCAAGTACCTGTACAAGGGCAAGTGCCGCAACATGGGCACCTTCGACGCCGGCACGCTGAACGGCAACCCGGTCTCGTTCAAGACGACCGTCCACGGACCGGTTGTCGGTTACGCGACCGTGAAGGGCAAGAAGGTGGCGATCAGCTCGAAGCGCTCCAGCTACGGCAAGGACGTGCTCGACCTGCTCTTCAACCGTCGCCTTTCGAACGGCTCCGTGAAGGGTCCGAACTCGTTCTTCGAGGCCGCCTCGAAGACGCCTCAGACCTTCAACTCGTTCTACATCGACAACAAGAACATCGCCCTCTACACCAGCGGCAAGCTGCCGATCCGCGACAAGCGGGTCGATCCGGGCCTGCCGACCAAGGGCACCGGCCAGTACGAGTGGAAGGGCTTCCTCGGCAAGAAGAAGCACCCGCACGGCAAGAACCCGAAGTCGGGAATGATGGTCAACTGGAACAACAGCGTCGCCCACGGCTTCGGCTCCGCCGATGACGAATGGGGCCGCGCCGGTTCAGTCCAGCGGGTCGACCTCCTGACCCGGATGCTCAACCGGAACAAGAACAAGAAGACCGGCAAGCTGAACATGGCCCAGGTCGTCTCGGCGATGAACGCCGGCGCCACCCAGGACGTGCGTGCCATCTTCACCGTGCCGCTGCTGGCCAAGCTGCTGAAGGGCTCCAAGGCCCCGAACAGCCAGGCCAGGCAGATGCTGAACCAGATGGTCGACTGGAACAAGAAGAACGGCAGCCGGCTGGACCGCAACCTGGACGGCATGATCGATGCCCCGGGTGCGGCTTCGCTTGATGCCGCCTGGCCGAAGATCGCCGATGCGTTCATGAAGCCGGTCCTCGGATCGCAGCTCGACGAGCTCGGCTCGCTGTTCTCGCGGTTCGACCTGCCGCCGAGCGGTCAGTACTCGGGCTGGTACCAG
>JAGQUR010000084.1:0-259 GCA_020438395.1 Solirubrobacterales bacterium
CCGAGGCTGTCCAGTTCGGCCCGGTCCGCGTAGAAACGCCGCGCGAACGCGTCCTCGTTCATCACGCTGTAGCCCTCTACCTCCCGCTTGATCTCCAGGGCCGAAACGGGGCGACCCTGGGCCATCAGAAACGAGATCAGCGAGAGCTGCCGGATCAGCTTCTCGGTGTCCTTTGCCATCGACGACCGACTCTACCTGTGAACGCGCGCCGACCGCCTCCCAGACGGCCCTCAAAGCGGCATTCCGCCGCAAAATGCCG
>JAGQUR010000084.1:396-7389 GCA_020438395.1 Solirubrobacterales bacterium
GGTCCGACCTCGGGCAGCATCTCGGTCCGTTCGTCGACGATCTCGGCCCGGATCACGACGGCAGCCCCGCCGACCACCATCGAGGCGATCGACTCGGGAACCTCTTCGCGGCCGGGCATCATCGTGCGGCCGCTGTCAACGAAGGCGGAGATCATGCGGACCGCCGAGAGATACCGCTCGAGCGCGGCGGGGCCGGCCGAGAACATGTCGACGATGCACATCCGGGCGAAGGCCGGTTCGGCGGCCAGGAACCGCAGGCTGGCTTCGATGCCCAGCTCGATCATTTCCGGCCAGGTCAGATTCGGGTCGTCGCAGGCCTTGATCACCTCGGTCACGAAGCGGCCGAGAATCGCGTCGTAGGCGGCGAGGAAGCAGGCTTCCTTGTCGGGGAAGATTTCGTAGAAGGTCGAGCGCGAAACCCGGGCCCGGGAAACGATGTCGGCAACGCTGACCTCGGCGTAGCGCTTCTCGGCGCAGGCCTGGGCCATCGAGTCGAGCAGGCGGTCACGCTGGGAGGTGACCACGAACTCCCGCGGCAGGTTGTGCCGTCCGGACGGAAGACGGGAAGGGGTGATTTCGCTCATGCCGCCACCCTGGTTTCACTCATCGCTTCCATTCCGCGCTCATGCCCGAAGTACGGGGTGACCGCGAGGTACATCATCTCCGGCAGCATCTTCGGCAGGTCTGATGCCCGCCCGTTGGACGCCTCGTTGAACATCAGGGCGGAAACGCCGCCGACGATCACACGGGCGACCTGGGTCGGGATCCGGTCGGGCTCGTCGACCAGATTCCGGGCCGAATCGAGGAAGGGGAAGAAAGAAGAAACGGCCTGCTGGTAGCGGTCCCGGGCGCGGGCGCCGGCCCCGAAACCCTCGACGATGCCAACCCTGGCCGCGACCGGGTTCTCGGCCAGGTAGGTGAGCAGGGCGCCGATCCCTCCCCGGATCTGGACCACCCAGTCGTCGGATCCGTCCTGGGCGAAACCATCGGCGACGAAGGTCAGCATCCGTTCCATCACCGTGCCGTAGGCGGCGATGAAGCAATCCTCCTTGTCGGCGAACTGCTCGTAGAAGGTGGCGCGGGAAACCCCGGCGGTGGAGATGATGTCGGCGACGGTGGCTTCGGTGTAGCCCTTTTCCGCAACGACTCCGATCATCGCTTCAACCATGCGCTCGCGCTGCGACCTGACGACGACGTCGCGCGGCAAACCATGCCGGCCACTCGGCAACTTGCCGGTGCCGAAAGGGTCTGTTTCGTCTTCCACCTGCTCCTGCGGCATGAGCCGATATTACCCCCGCTGAAATCGGTCGCGAAACGTAACCGTACCTGAATCGAAGGTCGCAACCGAACACACGACGGTCAGCGAAGGACCTCGCGCAATGGCAACCCGCCATTCGTGAGGCAAGACCGCGAGCCGGCTAGATGCTACGAAGCATTTCAGCGAGCCGGGGTGCCCATCGCTGATAGGAATAATTCTCCTCGACGAAGCTCCTGGCATTGGCCCCCATTTCGCGCCGGGTTGCCGAATCCAGGATCAGCGCCTCCAGAGCTTCGAGCCATTCCGCTTCGGACGAGGCGAACCTGCCGCGGTCGGGGCCCAGTATCTCGAGATTGGCCCCGACCGGACTGGCAATGGCCGGGACTCCGGCCGAGAAGTACTGGAGAAGCTTGTACCCGCACTTGCCCCGGGTCCACGGGTCGTCAGGGAGGGGCATGATCCCGATGTCGAAGCTCGCCAGAAACCCCTTCTCGCTTTCACGAGTCCACGGATGTGACTCCGCCCACTCGGCCTGAAGCTGGTCCCCTGCACCCACAGTGACCAGTTCGAACTCCCGCCCTCGCGCATTGAGCTTCTCGAAGACCGGAAGCAGCTGATTCAGATATGCCGCCGTTGACTGAGAACCGATCCAGCCGATTCGGACTCGCTCGACGTCCCCGTGGATACGCAGTGGCTGGATCGAGGGATCCACGCAGGAAGGGACTACCTCGACCCGGCTGGAGTGCTCGCTGGCGCGATCGGCCAGGTAGCGGCTTCCGGCCAGCACCAACTTCGCCTTCTTCGTGTAGCTGTGCCATCTCCCGGCTTCCCGCTTGAGCCAGGCGAACTTTCGGTTCTCCTCCATCGTCGATCCGACGAACAACGCATCATCGAAGTCATAGACGTCGAGATGGCGAGGTGGATCGATTCCCGGCAGGGGGAGGAGACTCCGAAGCCGGTGAATCATCGACACCTGCCCGTCTTCGATGCGGTGGTCACGGATCAGCCGGGCCGCTCCGGCGCCAAGGACCCTGGCCTTGCCGGCGGGAGATCCGGGAGAAATCACTACCGCGTATTCCCGGTTGGTGAGATTGGGGCGAACCGAAAGCCCGACACCGCAATCGGCCAGGAACGGAACGAAGTCGCCAAGCCTGACCCGAGCTCCCGGGGCTGAGTCTGGATAGGCGGTTTCGGCGAGGACCGGCAGCAATTCGAGTGACCGACCTACCGCCCTGAGTTCGAGATGCCGATCTCTTCGCTTGAATCCGTCCCGGCCAGGTCACCCGGTCCGGGACTGATCTCCCGGTGATACTCGACGGTGCGAGCCAGACCGTCGAGAAGATCGACCTGCGGACTGAAACCGAGCGACTGGCGGGCCTCCGTCACATCGGCCAGAGAATGGGGGATGTCCCCGGGACGAGGGTCGAGGTACTGAGCCGAAAGACTGCTGCCGGTCAGTTCCCTCAACTTGGACAGCAGGTCGTTCAGGCTGATTCTCTCGCCGCAGGCGATGTTGAAGGCCCGCCCGGCGACCCCTTCCGCGTTGGCCGCGAGGATGTTCGCGTCAACCGTGTTATCGATGTAGGTGAAGTCGCGAGACTGTTCTCCATCTCCGAAAACGACCGGCTGACGCCCTTCCAGGAACGAAGTGATGAACTTCGGAATCACCGCGGCGTACTGCGAAAGCGGATCCTGCCTGGGTCCGAACACGTTGAAGTACCTGAGCGCCACGGTTTCGAGACCGTAGACCTCATAGAAGGCCCGGCAATATCCCTCCGCAGCCTGCTTCGCAACCGCATAGGGCGAAATCGGCAAAGTCGCCATCGTCTCCACCTTGGGGAGTTGCGGATTGGCGCCGTAAACAGAAGAAGACGACGCGAAAACAAACCTGTCAACGCCCTCGTCCCGGGCCGCCAGAAGAAGATTCAGCGTGCCGATGACGTTGGAGGCGTTGCTGGTCAAAGGATCCTGGATCGATCGCGGCACCGACGGCAGCGCTGCCTGGTGAAAGACCACGTCGCAGCCCCGTACCGCGTTGTGGGCCCGTTCGTAGCTCTGCATGTCGCCTTCGATCAACTCGATGTCATCGAGAAGGTGCCGGACGTTTTCGCGACTGCCGGTCGCGAAATTGTCAAGTACCCGGACCTTGTGTCCGTCGTTTCGAAGTCGCTCGGCCAGGTGGGATCCGATGAAACCTCCGCCACCCGTGACGAGCACAGTACTGCCGCTTGAAAGCATCACGTGAACCTACCACCGGTGGGTTCGTCAGTCGGGTCACCTGCCAGTCCCTTCCGCAACTCCAGGGCAGCACTGCGACATTCGTCGAGCCGTCGCTCCCAGGCGGTCAGCGCCGCCAGCGCCCAGAGATCCGTGGCATGGGAAGTACCGGAGTTGAGCAGGTCTGCCGCGGCGGTTCCGTCGATCAAAGATGTCGAGCCCTCCCTGAACCAGGTCCCGGCCTCGCTTCGCCAACGGCCGGCGAACAGATCGTGAAGCGGAACGGCGAATCCACGCTTCCGCCCGCCGCCGCCAACCGCCGGGACTTTCTGTGCGGCGATCTGTCGCAATGGAAGCTTGCCGCCGCGAAGTGACAGCTTCTGGCGGTCCGGCATCCGGTCAGCCAAAGCCGCAACCGCCTCGTCCAGCAACGGGACCCTTGCCTCGAGTCCGACCGACATGCTTGCCCGATCCTCCTTCGTGAGCAGGTCACCGGGCAGATACGACCTCATCTCAAATCGCTGTATCTCGCGAAGTATCGATCCCGAGGAAGGGTTGTCCAGCCCGAGACGGGACGCGACGCCCTCCGAAGCTGCCCTGCTCTCCCCGATCCCGCGAAAAGCTTCGTGCCCCGCGTCCGAGGTCGACCCGGCGACCAGCGCCAGGTATTGCTCGTGGTCGTCGCCTGCCCCCGCCCTGGCGATGCGCGAAACGTAGGAGCGGGCCAGATTCAACCCGCTACGCCGCTCTCCGCCCTGATCGACCTTGATCTCACTCAGGCGCCTGAGCAGCTGATCCGGCAGGAAACCGACGGCGGACCGCAGTTTGTGGGCACGGTGCCTGTAGTAGCCGGCAAAGAGATCGTCCCCGCCGGTGCCGCTCATCGCCACCGTGACTTCGGACCGGGCGAGACGCGAGAGCGCCAGCATCGGAATTGCGGACGAGTCAGCGAAAGGAACGTCATACGCACCGGCAATGCCGTCGACCGCT
Source organism: Solirubrobacterales bacterium (assembly GCA_020438395.1). Classification (GTDB taxonomy): domain Bacteria; phylum Actinomycetota; class Thermoleophilia; order Solirubrobacterales; family 70-9; genus 67-14. The sequence goes on from JAGQUR010000084.1 coordinate 4,862, forward strand.
TCCAGGAATCCGGTGTCCATCGTTTCGATCTGATGGGGAATTCCCAGCGACTGCGCGAGCCGGGCGGCCCGATCGGACTCGTCGTAGTCCCCGTGCCCCTGGAAAGAGACTGTGAAAGCCCTCGGGCGGGCACCCGATTCCACGGCCAACGCGGCCAGCAAGGAGGAATCCACTCCGCCAGAGAGGAAAATGCCGACTTCCACGTCCGCGACCAGCTGACGCGAAACCGACTCCAGCAAGGCATTTTCAAGTTCAGCGAGACCCACATCCTGACCGTCGGGTGCACGATCGAAAAACAGCGGGGTCCAGCGCCTGACCTCGGTGCTTCCGTCAGCGCTGCGCGTGACCATCGTTCCCGGCTCGACCTGTTGGATGCCCTGAATCCCGGTCCCGGGGAACGGCACGTAATGGAAGGCGCCGTACTCGGACACCGATTCGCGGTCCACTTCACCGGCGCTGAGTCCGGCGGATACCAGAGCCATAGCGTCGGATGCGAATGCGAATCGCGGGCCGGTGGTCATGACCAGTGGTTTGATCCCGGACCGATCGCGGGCGAGAGTGATCTCGTTGCGGCGGCTGTCGACCAGGGCCAGCGCGAACATCCCGTTCAGTCGCGGGAAGAGATCCGGGCCCCATTCCTCGAAACCATGAAGCACGACCTCGGCGTCGCAATCCGTGGCAAATCTGTGACCGGCTCTCTCAAGTTCCCGTCGCAGATCCATGTAGCCGTAGATCTCTCCGTTGAAGACAAGACACAGGGTGCCGTCCTCGTTCGACATCGGGTAACGGACGTGATCCGAGAGATCGATGACGGCGAGCCGGGTCTGCACCAACCCGTACCCGCCTCGCTGCTCAAAAAAATCGCCGTCCGGGCCCCGGTTCCTGAGTGAGCGGAGCAAGCTCCCGCCGACGACCTCGCCATCGCCGCCACGCAACTCGAATCCGGCAATCCCGCACATTCAGGTCGATTCACCGGCAGCTGGATCCGACCGACGATGATTGATCAAGTCCTTGTAAACGCCGTCGATGTCGCGGACGAGGCGGTCGGCCGAAAAGCTCGAAAGTGCATGCTGCCTGGCCTGAGATCCCATTTCGGATCTGAGGTCGGCATCCCGGGCCAAGGTAACCATCCCCTCGGAAAGGGCTGCCGGATCGTTGGCTGGTACGACAATTCCGGTCCGATCGGTAACCACGTCACGTACGCCCCCGACGTCAGTCGTCACGACCGGACGTGCGGATGCCGCCGCTTCGATCAGGGAAACCGGGGTGCCTTCATTGTCAGAACTCAGCACCACCGCGTCCGCAGCCGCGTTGATTCGTTCGAGGTCGCTTCGATATCCAAGAAAATGCACCGACGATTCGATTCCGAGCTGGCGGGAAAGCTCCTCCAGTTCCGGTCGAGCCTCTCCGTCGCCGACAATCGCCAGGCCAATGTCAGCACCGTCCCTGCGTGCCATGCCGACTGCGGAAAGCAGGACGTCAAGCCGCTTGATCGGGGCGATCCTGCCGACGTAGACGAATAGAAGCCCGCCGTCATCAATGCCGATCTGCCTGCGAACTTCGAGGTCCGGCACTGGATCGATCTTCGCGAACTTGTCGAGATCCAGCCCCAGAGGCACGACCTTGAACTTCTCGGGAGCCGAAACCCTGAGTCGAACCAGATCGTCAACGGTGGCCTGACTGACGCCGATCAGCAGGTCAGAAACTTTCGCCGCGGCGCGTTCAAGGGTTCGATAAACGGCAGTCTTGGCCCGGGAGAAATAGCCCTCGAGTACATGTCCGTGGTAGGTGTGGACAACGATCGGGCGAGGCCATACGCCCAACGCGGCGGCTCGCCCCAGGAAACCTCCCTTGGCCGTATGGGTATGGACCACATCCGGCCGGAACTTGCGCACGACACCCACCAGTTTCACTAGCGCCTTCAGGTCCGAGACTGGGTTGATTGGCGGCTTCAGATCGGGCACGTACATCATTCGGGCACCCTCCTGCTCGGCCACGTCAAGCAGCGGATCCTCCCCCGGTGCGAGCGAGCCGTGAACCAGAATCGTCTCGTAGCCGAGCTCGTTCATTCGCCGGCCGCTCAGGAGCCCCACATGCTTGGCCGGCCCGCCCATGTTGAGGCGAGCGATAACCCGAAGCACCCGGACGGGACGGTCTGAAACCGCTTTCTGTATGGAGTCTGGTGATGTCATGTCGGAACCGCTTTGAGGCTACCGATGAGGGCCGAAAACTGCCGTGAGTCTTTAGGAACTTTTGAGTCTGTATGGTGTTTCGACGATTGATCCCTGCCCGGAAGACTAAGCAGGGCAAGCAACCGCAAAGCGAAGGAAAATGAAGCTTCTCATCACTGGCGGGGCAGGATTTGTCGGCGGTCATCTCTCGGAGAGATTGCTCAAGGCCGGACATTCCGTTCACGTAATCGATGATCTGTCCACGGGCAGCATCAACAATATTTCCCATCTCAAAGACTCACCCGATTTCTCCTACACGATCGAATCGGTGGACAACGTCCAGTTGATGGCCGAACT
>JAGQUR010000085.1 GCA_020438395.1 Solirubrobacterales bacterium
CCAAGCTCTACTACCTGCGCGGCCGGGTCGGCAAGGCCGCCCGGGTCGCCGAGCGCCGCTGGGGCATCGACGAGGACATGGTCGGAACTTCGGAAGCGGTGGATGCCGCCGGCGAGTCCCTCGAAGAGATCGAGGAGACCACCGAAGTCGAGGGCGCCGAGGCCACCGAGGCCGAAGCGACCGAGACCGAGGCCACCGGGACGGAAGCCACGGAAGCTGCTGAAGCTCCCGAGGCCGAGGCTCCGGCTGAAGAGGCCACCGCCGAGGAAGCTGCGGAGGCTCCGGAAGCCGAGGCTGCCGAAGCCGAAGAGGCACCCGAAGCCGAGGCCGCTGATGAGGCTCCCGAGGCTGAAGCCACTGAAGAGCCCGCCGAAGACGGCGAGCAGGGCGAGAAGGAAGAAGCCTGAGCCCGAAGATCCCCAAGCCGAAGACGGCCGGGGGGAGCTTCGTCGAACTGGTCGTGATCGTTGCGCTGGCCCTTGGGCTGGCGCTGCTGATCCAGGCATTCCTGATCAAGCCGTACCAGATCCCGTCCGGCTCCATGGAGCCGACCCTGGACATCAATCAGCGGATCCTGGTCAACCGGTTCATCTACCACTTCACCGATCCCAAGCCGGGTGACGTCGTCGTCTTCCACCCGCCGGCCGGAGTCGACCGCGGAGGCGTCGCCGAATGCGGCGCGCCGCATGATGCCGACCAACCGTGCCCGGAGCCGACCTCGGACAAGTCGAGCGAGACTTTCATCAAGCGGATAGTCGCCGGACCCGGAGACACCATCTCGATCGAACGCGGACTGCCCGTGGTGAACGGCAAGGTGGTCGAACCGGATGGCTACGAGATCAACCCCTGCGGTCCGGCCGGTTCCGGCTGCAATATGCCGAAGAAGATCACCGTGCCCGAGGGTCACTACTTCATGATGGGTGACAACCGGGGTCACAGTGACGACAGCCGGTTCTGGGGCCCACTCCCGGAAGAGTGGCTGATCGGCAAGGCCTTCGCCACCTACTGGCCGCCGAATCGGATCGGTGGCCTCTAGCCCCGAAGGGCTGTTCCGGCATGACCTCGACCTCGGCGCCGATCAGGTCGCCGGGGCCGATGAAGCGGGACGGGGCTGCCTCGCCGGGCCAATAGTCGCGGCGGCGGTCCTGCTTGACCGCGGCTGCCTGGAGAGCGAGGGCGACGGACGGCTCAGCGGAATCCGGGATTCCAAGAAGCTGACCGCAAAGGCAAGGGAGCGCCTCTATCCGGAGGTGCTGGCCTGCGCGGTCCGGGCGGTCGTGGTGATGCGCTCGGCACGCTACATCGACGAGAACGGCCTTCACGTCAGCAACATCGAATGTCTCGGCAGGGCCATCGAGGGACTTGATCCGGATCCCGGGGCCGTGATCCTGGTCGACGGCTTCGCCCTGAAGGGCTGCCAGGTGCCACATCGCCGGCTGGTCAAGGGAGACAGCACCAGCGCAGCGGTGGCGGCGGCTTCGATCATCGCCAAGGTAACCCGCGACAGGTGCATGGCAAGGGCCGGAAATGCCTACGCGGGGTACGGTTTCGAAGGTCACAAGGGATACGCCTCCGCGGCCCATCGGGATGCGATCAGGCTGCTGGGCCCGTCGCCGATCCACCGACTCTCGTTCGACTCGGAGGCGTATCGCAGTTGAGCTCAGCCTGGATTCGTCGCGCCGACGATCCAGGTCGCCGCGCGGCCGAAGACCGAGCCGTCTTCGCGCAGCAGGGGGGTGAAACGCTCGACAAGGGCGGCCTCGATCTCGGGGCGTCGGCTCTCCCCGAAGTCGCCGTTCAGCCTGATCAGTTCGGCACCTGGTCCAATCGCCGTGGCGGCTTCGACCGCCTCGTCCATGCTGCCGCCCATGTAGTAGTCGAACTCGAAGGGCTCGATCTCGACGTCCTCGAACCCCGCGGCCTCGAGGATTCCCCGGCAGGTCTCCGGATTGCCGAGGGAGAAAGGTCCCGGCCCGCAGGTGTCGGCGTCGGATTCCTCGGGGTGGTCGAGGAACCGCTCGACGATCTTCTCGGTCTCTGCCCAGAGGGCGCTGTCTTCCTTCCGCTGCCAGCAGATCTTGCAGAGTTTTCCTTCGGGCTTCAGTGATCCCCTGATCACCCTCATCGCCGGGACAGGTGCCGCGAAGAACTGGGTTCCCATGCGGGAGAAGGCGTACTCGTGGGCGGGTGGCCAGTCCGCAACCTGGGCGTCGGCGACCTCGAAGGCAACGTTACCGGCACCGCTGTCAGCAGCCTCGTTGATCGCGTCTCTTATGAAATGGGGTGAGGAGTCGGTTCCGAGGGCGAAGCCTTCCGGGCCGACCAGGCCGGCCATCTGCACGGTCGTCTCGCCGAAACCGCAGCCGATGTCAATGCAGGAGCCTCCTTCGGGAGGCGGATAAAGCTCGAAGGCCTTGTCGGTGACCTCGTCGAGGGCGCCGACGAATACCTTCCGGTTCTTCTTCCAGCGGTCATAGAGCACCGTGTCCCAGGCGCGGACCGCCTCTTCATTTCCAAGGGCAACTTCGGGGAGTGAGCCGGATCGGGCCATGCCTCGAGCCTAGTTGCTGCCATTCCTCTGGTCAATTGGAGCCGGCTCTGTCGGGGCTTGATCAGAAGGCATCCTCGAGGTGGTCGTAGGAAAGGATGCGTCCCTCGCGGTCGAAGGTGATCCCGACCACGTCGAAGCGGACTTCCCGGAATCCGACCCGGCGACCGTGGCCCGCTATCCAGGCCGAGGCGAGGCGCCTGATACGCCGCTGCTTGTTCGGGCCGACCGCAAGCGCCGGCGCCTCGGGACCACGCCTCAGTCCCTGGTGGTGTGCCTTCACCTCGACGATCACCAGGGTTGAACCCGACAGGGCGATCAGGTCGAGCTCGCCGATCCTGATCCGCCAGTTGCGGGCGAGGATCCGCCAGCCCCGCTCCCGCAGCCTGCCGGCACAGATATCTTCGGCACTCTGACCGGTGACGCGTCGCCCGTCCATCCTCCGAACCTAGGGCCGGAGCGGCGATTTTCAACCACCCCGGGGCCGGTTTTCACAGATGTTTTCGCCTTCCTTGAGGTCACGTCGGCAGGCGTCACGAACTGCTGCGGAATCGTTGCGCCCGGCAAGCCACGTTTGAGGACTTTGCTCCTAGCTTGGCCGCATGCTTGCCGAAACTACTTCGTTCACTCTCGACGGCATTGCCGCGCGGATGATCCGGGTCGAAGTCGACGTGCACCGGGGCCTTCCCAAATTCCAGATTGTCGGGCTGCCCGACGCAGCGGTCAGGGAGGCCCGCGAGCGGGTGCGGGCGGCGATAGCGAACTGCGGCTTCGACTTTCCGCTGCAGCGGATAACCGCCAGCCTCGCTCCGGCGGATCTCAGGAAGGCTGGCCCGGCGATGGACCTCGCCCTTGCGGCGGCGCTGCTCGGCGCCGCCGGCGAACTCTGCATCGAGCCGCTGGCTGGCTGGTCGCTGGTCGGAGAGCTCGCCCTCGACGGCACGGTCAGGCCGGTGCGCGGTGCACTGGCGATGGCCGAGGAGGCCCGCGGGCAGGGACGTCGCGGGGTGATCGTTCCCGAGGCGAACGGCCCTGAGGCGGCACTGGCCGAGGGGATCTCCGTGCGCACGATCGGCAACTTCGCAGAACTGGCCGGACTCGACAGCGGAGAGGTGCCCGGTCAGGTGGCCGTGCCGGCGGAAATCAGGGATCGGGACGAGTTGCCGGACCTTGCCGACCTCCGGGGACAGTCCCACCTGCGGACGGCGGTGGAAGTGGCGGCAGCCGGCGGGCACGGCCTCCTGATGATCGGCCCGCCCGGTGCCGGTAAGTCGCTTGCCGCCCGGCGGATGCCTTCGGTTCTGCCTCCGCTCTCGGGGGAGGAGATTCTCGAAGTTGCGAGGATCTCCGGCGCCTGCGGCATCGGCGACGGGACAGTCACCTCGTCGAGACCGTTTCGCGCGCCTCACCACACGGTCTCGGCGGCCGGCCTGGTCGGGGGCGGAAGCCCGCCCAGGCCGGGAGAGATCACGCTGGCCCACTGCGGTGTGCTTTTCCTCGACGAACTCTGCGAGTTCAGCCGCCCTTCGCTGGAGGCGCTTCGTGAGCCCCTGGAAACGGGTTCGGTGACGATTTCCCGTGCCCGGGGGAGGCAGGCCCTGCCCTGCCGATTCACCCTGGTGGCGGCGGCGAACCCCTGTCCCTGCGGAAGGGGCGAAGACGATCCCCGATGCCGCTGCACCGAAATGGCCGCCCGCCGCTACCGGGCCGCGCTGAGCGGCGCCCTGGTCGACCGGATCGACCTGGTGGTAGCGGTGAGCCAGCCTTCGGCCGAGGCGCTTGCGGGGCCGGGGGGAGAGTCGTCAACGGCGGTCAGGGAACGTGTCATCACGGCCAGGGAGCTGATGGCAGGACGGCTGGGGGAGGGCCGCACCAACTCCGGGGCGACGCCGGAGGAGGCTGGCCAGTTCAAGGTGACAGCCGCTGCCGCCGGATTGCTGGCCGAAGCCCACCAGACCTGGCGGCTCAGCGGTCGCGCCCACGGGCGGATTCTCAGGGTTGCCCGCACCGTTGCGGACCTCGCGGGATCGACCGCGGTCGGGGAAGAACACATGGCATCGGCGATCCAGTTTCGCCGGAGGTCGGCCCAATGACCGGCGAGAGGCCTGCCGGAGGTCCAGGGGCTGACGCCGCTTCTGCCTGCCCCGACTGCCTGCGCAGAAGCTGGCTGCTCGCCCGGCTCGGGGCCTGGATCCAGAACGTGGTGGACGACCGCGACGGTCATCGCACACCCGAATTGCTGCGTCTCGCCGACGAAGACCTGGTCCAGGCGGTGGCGGCGAAGCGGGCCGACGAGATCCTGGCCTGGAACCGGTCGCTGACGGAAGCCGGGATGCGCTCCGCACTCGAAAAGGCCGAATGCTGGGCCTGTTGCCGGCACCACGAGGCGTTCCCGGCAGGACTGGACGACGGCGCCGATGCCCCGGTGGCATTGATAGGTCGGGGCGACGGGATCCCGCTGGCGGAGATCCGCCTGGAGAATTCGGTGACCGTGGTCGGTGCGCGCAAGGCAACCGGCTACGGACTGGAGGTGGCCGCCTCGATCGGCCGGGAGGTAGCGGCGGCGGGAATTAACGTGATCAGCGGCATGGCCCTGGGGATCGACGGGGCGGTACACCGCGGGGCGCTGGAAAGGGGGCCGACCATTGCGGTTCTCGGCTGCGGGCCCGACCGGCCGTATCCGGCAACGCACACGAGGCTCTACAGGCAAATCGTCGAGCGCGGGCTGGTCATTTCCGAGGTGCCGCCCGGATCGGATGCCTGGCGCTGGAGCTTTCCGGCCCGCAACCGGATCATGGCGGCGCTTTCCGGCATGACAATCGTCGTCGAGGCAGCCTGGCGATCCGGATCGCTGATCACCGCCGAAATGGCCAGCGACGCCGGGCGGGACGTCGGGGCGGTGCCCGGCCCGGTCACGGCCGGGGCGGCGGCCGGAACCAACGAGCTGATCGCCAGCGGGGCGGCGCTGATCCGCGGGGGCCAGGACGTGCTCGACCGGATGCTCGGGGCCGGCGCCGGACAGACCCTGTTCGGCCCCGAAATCGGTCCGGGCGAATCAGAGGTCCTCGAGGCGGTCGAAGCGGGATGCCGGACCGTCGACGATGTGGCAACCAGGCTCGGCTTCGAAGCCGCCCGGGTGGCGATGATCCTGGCCCGGCTTGAGATCGGGGGCTATCTGCGCGGCTCGCCGGTCGGGACCTGGACTCGCACCTCGCTGGCCGCCTATCCTTCGACCCGTGACGGCTGACCGGCCCATACCGACCGTGCTCTCGATCGCCGGATCCGACTCCGGCGGCGGGGCCGGCATCCAGGCGGACCTGAAGGCATTTGCCGCCTGCGGTGTCCACGGCACCACGGCGATCACCGCGATCACGGCCCAGAACACGGTCGGGGTCGACCTGATCGAGGCGGTCAGCCCGGAGATGATCGTCGCCCAGATCCGGGCGGTGGTCGAGGACATCGGAGTGGACGCGGTGAAGATCGGCATGCTTGGTGACCGCCCCACGATCAAGGCGGTCGCCAAGGGCCTGGATCTGCTGGAAGACGCCCCGGTGGTGCTGGATCCGGTGATGGTTTCCGAAAGCGGGGCGGACCTGCTCGCGGTCGAGGCCCGCGAATCACTTGTCGAGATGATCCTTCCCCGGGCGGCGGTGGCAACACCGAACATCCCCGAGGCGCGGGTGATAACCGGCCTGACGGAGTCCGGGGCAGAAGGTCCGGGGCAGGCTGAACTGGCCCGGGCGGTCGTGGGACTTGGAGGGAGGGCGGTAGTGGTCACCGGTGGCCACAGCGAGCAGATGGTCGACCTCTTCTTCGACGGCGAGCGGGAGGTGGAGATCAGTGGTGAAGTCCATCCCGGCCGATCCGCACACGGCTCCGGCTGCACGCATTCTTCGGCATTGGCAGCACACCTTGCTTTGGGTCTCGATCCGCTGGAAGCGGCCAGGGAGGCCCGGAAGCTTGCCGCGCGGGCGGTCGCGGACAGCCTCGAAGAGGTCGGAGCCGGCCCCGGCCCGGTCAACGCACTGGGCCTCTGACCCGGTCGCCGCCCCCATCTGACCCGATGGGCTCGGGCGCCTGACCCGGTCGGCTTAGGATGGGGGCATGTCCGTGAACGACGCTTCCCTGAACCTGCCTCGTCCCCGATCGGCCGCGGTCTTCGACGGACCCGACCGGGCCGCTGCCCGGGCCTACATGAAGGGCATCGGCTACAGCGAGGAGGACCTCAAGAAGCCGACCATCGGGATCGCCAACACCTGGACCGACGCGATGCCATGCAACTACGGCCTGCGCGACCTCGCTGCATACGTGAAGGAAGGGGTGAAAGCGGCCGGCGGAACTCCCATGGAGTTCAACACCGTTGCCGTATCGGACGGGATCACCATGGGGACGCAGGGGATGAAGTCCTCGCTGGTCAGCCGCGAGATGGTGGCGGACTCGATTGAACTGATGGCCCGCGGCTACCAGTTCGATGCGATCATCGGGCTGGCCGCCTGCGACAAGACCATTCCCGGCGCAGTGATGGGCGTGGCCCGAATCGACATTCCCTCGATCGTGCTTTACGGCGGCTCGGTCAAGCCCGGCAGATACAAGGGCAAGGACGTCAGCATCCTCGAGGTCTTCGAAGCCGTCGGCGCTCACATCGCCGGGAGGATCAGCGACGAAGAGTTGACCGCAATCGAGGATGTAGCCAGCCCCGGGTACGGCGCCTGCGGCGGGCAGTTCACTGCGAACACGATGGCCTGTGCCTTCGAGGCTCTGGGGATTTCCCCGGCCTTCTCGGCGATGGTTCCGGCCGAGGACGAGCAGAAGACGGTGGTCGCCGAGAAGATCGGCGAGCTGATCCTCAAGGTTCTGGCCGAGGACCTGCGGCCCAGCCGGATCATTACCCGCCGGTCCCTGGAGAATGCGATCGCCGCGGTCTGCGCTTCGGGCGGTTCGACCAACGGCGTGCTCCACCTGCTGGCGATCGCCCACGAGGCCGGGGTTGACCTTGACATCGACGTCTTCGAGGAAGTCTCGCGGCGGACCCCGCTGCTGGCTGACCTCAAGCCCGGCGGCCGCTATGTGGCGACCGACCTCTACCGGGCCGGAGGGGTACCGCTGATCCTCAGGAACCTGAAACAGGGCGGCCTGCTCCACGAGGACGAGATCACGGTCACCGGCCGGACGATCGGCGAGGAAGTGGAAGGCGCGGAGGAGGAGCCCGGTCAGGACGTGGTCCTGCCGGTCGACCGGCCGCTGAAGGCCCAGGGGGGGCTCGCCATTCTGCGGGGCAACATCTGCCCGGACGGCGCAGTGGTCAAGGTTGCCGGAACCGAACGCCGCAGGCATGTCGGTCCTGCCCGCGTCTTCGAACGCGAGGAGGACTGCTTCGCCGCGGTCAAGCGGGGCGAGATCGAAAAGGGCGACGTGATCGTGATCAGGAACGAAGGGCCCTCCGGAGGGCCCGGTATGCGCGAGATGCTCCAGGTGACCGCCGCCCTGGTCGGCGAGGGCATGGGCGAGCATGTCGCACTGCTCACCGACGGGCGTTTCTCAGGGGCGACCCGGGGCCTGATGATCGGCCACGTTGCCCCGGAAGCGGTCAAGGGCGGGCCGATCGGTGCGATCCATGATGGTGACGAGATCACGGTCGACATCGACGAACGTCGCCTCGAGGTCAACCTCGGCCCGGAACAGATCGACGAACGGCTGAAGGGGTATTCCGCTCCCGCTCCGCTCTATGATCGTGGCGTCATGGCGAAGTACGCCGCGACGGTGAGTTCCGCTTCGAGGGGGGCGGTCACGTAAGAGGCAGGCCACCAGGCCGGCCGGAGCGAGGAGAGGGGCAGTCACTTGAGGAACCGGAGCAGGGCATTGGGCGCAGGTATCGCGATCGCGTTGGTCGGCGTGCTGGTCGGAGTCGGCACGCAACCCGCGATGGCGGAGCAACAGTTCACCTGGCTCTGCAAGCCGGGGCGGGCCAACGACCCCTGCCAGGGCAGCCTGCTCACCGGCAAGGTGACGGCCGACGGACTGGCCGGCCAGTCGACGCCGAAGACCCTGACCCGGCTCAGAAACAAGGTCGACTGCTTCTACGTCTACCCGACCGTCAGCCTGCAGAGCGGGGACAACGCGGACCTGAACGAGGACCCGCAACTCGATGCGATCGCCGCCCAGCAGACCAGTCGCTTCACCCCGGGATGCCGGATGTTCGCTCCGCTCTATCGCCAGTTCACAGTCTCGGCGATCCTCGGGTCGAAGGTGACCGAACAGGTCGCGGCGACTGCGTACGCCGGGGTCAAGGCGGCGTGGAACCAGTACCTGAAGAAGTACAACAAGGGACGGGGCATCGTCCTGATCGGTCACTCCCAGGGAACCGGCCATCTCAAGAAGCTGATCTCGCAGACCTTCGATCGCAAGCCCAACCTCAGGAAGCGACTGGTCTCGGCCGTCCTGATCGGCGGCAACGTGACCGTGAAGAAGGGGAAGCGAACCGGCGGCAGCTTCCGCAAGGTCCCATCCTGCGTCAGGGCAACCGAGCTCGGTTGCGTGATCGCTTTCTCGAGCTTCCTCTCCGAGCCCCCGGAGGACGCCCTGTTCGGAAGGGTCGGCGGGGCGCTGTCGGAGGATGTGGATCCGGCAACCCACGAGGTGCTTTGCGTGAACCCGGCCCGCCTTGACGGTTCGGGGGGCCGGCTCAAGCCGCTTTTCAACACGGCAACGTTCCCGGGGCTGTATGCGACCCTGCTGCCCGACCTGAGCGCATACGAGACTCCGTGGGTCAGTTTCCCCGACATGTACAGCGCCTCCTGCCGGAAGGCCGACGGTGCCAGCTGGCTGAACATCAGCGACATCTCCACCGCTGATTCGGACCAGCGGCCACGCATGGGTGAGACTCTGGGCCGTACATGGGGCACCCATCTGACCGAGGTGAACGCCACCGCCGGCAACCTCGCCAGCGTGGTCACCACCCAGGAGAAGACCTTCCTGAAGAAGCTGAAGAAGGCCCGCAAGGCCAAGGCGAAGAAGAAAGCGAAAGCGAAGAAGAACCGCCACTGATCCGGCCGGACCGCAGCGTCAGGCGGGTGCTCGTGTTCCGAATGATGGATGATGGATAAGTCAACTTTCCGTGGGAGGAGTCTGATCGTGTCGAGAATCTCTGGTCGCAGTGCCTGGCTGGCCGTTGCCTGCCTTGTCATGTTCACCGGTCTGTTCGCGCTGGCCGTCGCAAGTTCGGCCAAGGCCGATGACACGACCTGGATCTGCAAGCCCGGACAGTCGGATGACCTCTGCGCAGGCACGATCGACGGGCAGACCATCCCTGCGCCCGGTGATGCGGTAGAGCCGCTCACGTACACCCGTCCGTCGAATCCACCGATCGACTGCTTCTACCTCTACCCGACCCAGAGCACCCAGGCCACCCCGAACTCGAACCTGGACAAGGATCCGGAAATTCGGCGGGTCGTGGTCCAGCAGGCCCGCATGTTCTCGTCGGTCTGCAAGGTGTACGCGCCGATGTACAACCAGGTGACCAACAACGGAAACCAGGGCTATGACTCGCCAGAAGTCGAAGTCGCCTACGCGAGCGCCAAGGCCGCGTTCCAGGACTACCTGAAGAACTACAACAAGGGCCGCGGCTTCATCATGATCGGCCATTCGCAGGGCTCCGCCCACACGGCCCGGTTGATCGACGAGCTGGTCGACCCCAACGCAAACCTGCGCAAGCGCTTCGCCGGTGCGATCGCCCCGGGCGCGAACATCTACGTGCCGAAGAACAAGAACGTCGGCGGCATGTACGCGAACGTGCCCGCCTGTTCGGAGACCGGTCAGCTGGGCTGCCTGATCGCGTACTCGACCTACAAGGGCGATCCAGGGGCATCGCCGTTCTTTTCGTCGCTTTCCTCCGGCTACTGGATCTACCCCGAGGCTCGCCCCGACCCGGACAAGTACGAGGTCGTGTGCACGAACCCGGCCCTGCTCGACGGTGGCAATGGAAACCTGCTGCCCCTGGTCAACTTCGACTACCTGTTCAGCGTTCCCCCGAGCGAGGGCACCGCGCCCTGGCGGAGCCAGCCCGACTACTACAACGTGTCCTGTGAACGGTCGGCGACCTCCCACTGGCTGAACCTCTCGCTGGTCGGCCTGCCGGGTGACTCGAGAACCGATCTCGGCGCGCTGGTCGCGTCCGGCAACAACTACCACGTGCCGGAAGTCAACCTCGCTGAAGGCAACCTGCTGACCATCGCCGGCAACTGGGCAACCGGATACCAGGCCGAGCAGGCCCGGATCGCCCGCCTGGAGAAGAAGGTCAAGTCTCTGAAGGGCCAGTTGAAGAAGGCCAGGAAGCGCCTTGCGGCGGATGTGAAGGCGGCTAAGAAGCTGGGACGCAAGGCCCGGAAGGCCTCCGGGGCCCGCAAGCGCCTGCTGCTGCGGAAGGCGAAGAAGGCTGGAAAGGGCGCGGCCTCCGAGCGCCGCAAGATCAAGTCACTTCAGCGGCAGATCAGGAACCTTCAGAAGCAAATCGGCTGATCTCGCCGTTGAAGCGGGCGGGTCGCTCGAGCTGGACCATGTGACCACAATCGTCGACCAGCGACAGTTCGGCGTGCTCGATCCGTCGCGAGTATGAATAGGCCGCCGCTACCGGGACCAGGCGGTCCTGCTGGCCCCAGACGATCTGGGTCGGGATCTCGATGTGGCTGAGGCTGGGGCGGTTGTCGTAGCCACCAAGTGCCCATGCCGCGGGGAGGAGGGCCGGCGCGTGAAGGGCCCCATATGTCCCGAGTTCCCAGAGGATCTTGGGGCTGATCATGCTCGGATGGGCGATCACACCGGCGAACGAAGCCGTCCGCAGCCGCTTGCGGCTCATGTTGCGTTCGGCCCGGTTTGCCAGCACCGGGAGCATCGCCTTCAGGATCACGTTGGTCACGGACTTGCGCGGTCCGGAAATCGTCGCGAAACTGATCCCCGCGGCCGAGACGAGACTCAGCCGCGCAAAGCGGTCGGGGTCGCAGGTGACCGCCTCGGTCGAAATGAACCCGCCCATCGAATGGCCGATCAGGAAGGTCTCCGGCCCGAGGCCGACCGCATCGGCGAACCGGAGCACGAGGTCACCATAGGCCGGCATCGAGATCGGCTCATGGGGCATCGGGCTGAGGCCGAAGCCGGGCAGGTCGAGCGCCACCACGCGATGGCTGTCCGACAGGAACGGGATGTTCTCCAGCCAGTTGCGCCAGCTTCCGCCCAGCCCGTGAACGAGCAGGATCGGCGGGCCTTCTCCCTGATCCACGTAGCTGATCGGGGTTTCTCCGAGCGCCGAATGAACCGTGACCTGCCGGATCCTCTCGGACCAGTCGATCTTCAGCCAGCGTCCGTCGGAAACCCCGTAGTCGTCGTGGACCGGGGCGGGGGGAGGAGTCCCGGTCAGGAGACCGTCATTATCGGGCGCTTCCGTGGTCACATGAACGACTCTATACATCCTCGAACCCCGTCCCGCCTGAAACAATGAGGTCGATGGCGGACGACCCGAAAGGTGCACGCCGGGTGCTGGTCACGGGGCTCTCCACCTACTGGGGTGGGAGGCTCGCCGCTGCCCTGGAGAGCAATCCGGGGATCGAGGCGATCATCGGGGTCGATTCCCGCGAACCGACCCGCGAGCTCGCCCGCACCGAATACGTGAAAGTGGGAGCCGAGCACCGGCTGATCGAGAAGATCGTCCGGGCGGCCCGGATCGACACCGTGGTGGACACCCGCCTCATGGTCGACTCGGTCCGGGGCCCCGACGGCCGGCGCCCCGAGCAGATCCACGAGAACAACGTAATCGGCACGCTCAACATCCTGGCTGCCTGCTCGGCTTCGGGCTCGCCCGTGCGAAAGCTGGTCTTCAAGAGCTCGGCCCACTGGTATGGCTGCGCCCAGGACGACCCGGCCTATTTCACCGAAGAGATGTCCCGGCGCTACGAACCCGAGACAAGGGTGGAACGCGACGTGGTCGAGGCCGAGGCGGCGGTGGCCGAGTTCCGGGACCAGCGCCCCAATGTGACTGTCTCGGTGCTCCGGTTCGCCAATGTCCTCGGTGCCGAGGTCGACACTTCGCATGTCCAGCTCTTCGGCATGCCGGCGGTGCCGATGATCGCCGGCTTCGATCCCCGCTACCAGTTCGTCGACGAAATCGACGTGGTCCATGCGCTCGAGCATGTGGTGGTTCGTGATCTTCCGGGCATCTACAACGTGGCCGGTGACGGGGTCCTGACCCTGTCGGAAGTGATCTCGCTGCTGGGGAAACGTCCGCTGCCGGTGATCCCGCCCTGGGGGACTTCGATAGCGATGGCCGGCTTCCGCCGGATCGGGCTCACCCTGCCGTCCGAGATGGTCAAGCAGTTGCGTTTCGGACGGGGAATCGACAACCGGTCCTTCAAGGCCACTGGTTTTCACTTCCGGTACACCTCGAGGGAAACGGTCCTTCATCTGCGGGACCGTCTCCGGCTTGACCCGGTGGCGGAGAGGAGGGAAACCGAGTACAGCTACGAGCCGGCGGTCGAGGATTTCCTTCGTCACAGCCCTCACGTGGACCGCTCGCGCAAGGACATGGGACGGGAGGATGCGGCCCTGTTTGACCCTTCGCCTCCGGTCCAGGACTGATTCCCCGCCTGCAAAGTCGATTTCTCTCATCTGGAGGGAAATGCCCGCCCGTCGTGGTATCTACAATTCGTAGAGGACTTTCGACGAATTCCAGAGAGCAGGAATCCATTGGGCCGCAAGACTCAGGTAGCCATAGTTGCGATCGTCGTCCTCCTTCTGGGAGGGGCGGTTGCCGCCTACGCGTATGACGGGGCCCAGAAGGACACCATCGCCGACGGGGTGACCGTCGCCGGGGTCGATCTGAGCGGCATGAACAGTGAGGAAGCGACCCAGGCGCTGACCAACCAGGTGCTCGCTCCCCAGCGCAAGCCGGTCACCGTGACCTTCAGGAAGCAGAAGTTCCGGCTGCCGGCCAAACAGCTGAAGATTCGCGCCAACGTCCAGCAGGCTGTTGATCAGGCTCTCGAAGAGAGTCGCTCGGGCTCGCTGCCGACCCGCGTCTTCCGGGAGATCACCGGTGGCGAGGTCCAGGCAACCGTTCCGGTGAAGGTCAGCTACTCGCAGAAAGCCGTGAACCAGTTCGTGAAGAAGGTTGCCGACGGCATCGTCCAGGAACCGGTTGACGCCTCGGTTGCCGCCGGACCCGATTCGCTGAGTGTCGTCAAGTCCAAGAACGGCTACAAGCTGCGGGACAACCTGCTGACCGAGCAGCTGAACAAGCTCCTCGACAGCGGCCAGGGCACCAGGACGCTCGTCGCCAAGGTCAACGTGACCAAGCCGTCGGTCACCACGGCCGAGGTCGCCGAGAAGTATCCGACCTATCTCACCCTTGACCGCAGCACCTACACGCTGACCCTCTGGAAGAACCTGAACAAAGTCAAGAGTTACACCGTCGCGGTCGGCCAGCAGGGCCTCGAAACCCCGGCCGGCACCTACTCGATCCAGGACAAGCAGGTTGATCCGGTCTGGACCGTGCCGAACTCGGCCTGGGCGGGGGACATGGCCGGTGAAGTGGTCCCCGGCGGCACCGCGGAGAATCCGCTCAAGGCCCGCTGGATGGGCATCTTCGACGGTGCGGGCATCCACGGCACTGACGACACCGGATCACTGGGTTCGGCTGCTTCCCATGGCTGCGTGCGGATGTCGATCCCGGATGTGATCGACCTCTACGACCGGGTCGATGTCGGCACTCCCATCTACATCGGCTAGCCCGCCGACGTCGGGCGGCTGTCCCGGCTGGCCGGAGGCCCTGACGCTTTTCCAGCGCGACCTGACGGCGGCCGGAACCGCCCCGAGGAGCATGGCCGCCTACGGGCGTGACCTCGAGCAGCTTCGGGTCTGGGCCGTCGGCCGCGGGCTGGAACCCGATCAGGTCGGCCACAAGGACCTGCGTCGTTACGCCGCCACGCTTTCGGCTGCGGGGCGGGCGCCGGCGACCGTGGCCCGCAAGCTCGCCGCGATCAGGAGTTTCTATGGCTTCCTGCTCAGGACCGGTCGGGTCGGCCAGAACCCCGCCGACCTGGTCTCGGCCCCCCGGCGGAAGGCGAAACTGCCGCAGGTGCTCACCTCCGAGCAGATGGCAGGCATGCTCGATGCCGTGCCGGCGGAGACACCACTCGATCTTCGTGACAGGGCCATGTTCGAGCTCGCCTATTCCTGTGGCCTCCGCAGCGAGGAAGTCCTGACCCTGACCGTCGATTCGATCGATTTCGACGATGAGCTGATCAGGGTCCTCGGCAAGGGCTCCAAGCACCGGCTGGTGCCGGTCGGAGAGCCGGCCCGGCTTGCGGTCGAGACTTATCTCACCCGCTCCAGGCCCTGCCTCGTGGTGGACCCGGCCGAAAGGACCCTGTTCCTCTCCCGCAACGGCCGTCCGCTCTCGGCTTCGGACCTGACCCGCCGGCTGGCAATCCGGATGCGCGAGGCCGCCGCAGCCGGCGGCGTATCGCCGCATGCCCTGCGGCACTCCTTCGCCACGCATCTGCTGGAGGGGGGAGCGGACCTGCGAACGATCCAGGAACTGCTCGGTCACGCTTCGATTTCGACCACGCAGGTCTATACGCATCTCGATGCTGCCCGGCTCCGGGACGCGTACGCCGGCAGCCACCCCCGTGCCTGAAGGCTGCCCGCCGGGAAGGAGCGGCTTCCTCCGGGCGGATAGATTTGCGTCCATGAAATTGATCGTCAACGTCGACGGGGGCGCACGGGGCAACCCGGGTCCGGCCGCAATCGGCATCGTGATCCGCGACGGTGAAGGCAACGTGCTCCAGGACCTTGCCGAGACGATCGGCCAGGCATCCAACAACGTGGCCGAGTACCAGGCCCTGATCCGCGGGGTCGAGATGGCGATCGAACTCGGCGGAGACGAGCTGGATATCCGGGGTGACTCGGAACTGGTGGTCAAGCAGATGCTGGGCCAGTACAAGGTCAAGCATCCCGACATGAAACCGCTTCACACCAGGGCCAAGGAACTTCTGGGCGGCGTCGGCTCGTGGTCGATCAGCCATGTGAGGCGCGAACAGAACGCCGAAGCAGACGCCCTGGTCAATCAGGCCCTCGACGCCGCCTCCTGAGCGGCAAGGCGCCTACCGGAGTCGAACCGGTGTAAACGGCTTTGCAGGCCGCTGCGTAGCCACTCCGCCAAGGCGCCAAATGGGACGACCCCGAGGGGTGGGTCCCGTAGCGGCCAGGGAGTCGAACGTTCGACCTTCTGCCTGGCTTCAGCAGAAGAATCCCGATCGCCGCGAAGGTGAAATCTAGCAGTCTGCAGGTGGGCCTTCACTCCCGGACCGTCGCCTGCTTCGACCGCAGGAACACCGTTCGGGCGATCATCACCGACAGGGCGCAAACCGCAATCAACGCGAGACCGGCCCGGTCGTAGCGGGCGAGGTAATAGATCAATCCGGTGCTTGCCGCGAAGCAGGCTGCCCCGGCGAGGTAGGCGACTGTCCGATCCCATCCGGGCTTCGCCGTGTGGCGCGCATGCATCAGGTTGATCAGCCCGAATACGACCAGGAAGGTCAGGGAGCCGAAGGAGACGATCGAGGTGATGCCGGGCAGCATCGAGAAAGCGGCCCCGAGCAACGCCAGCCAGATCACCGCGCTTCTGGGCAGGCCTTCCCGCTCCCGGGCCAGTCGGGCCGGAAGCTCATCGGCGGCGCTCACATCACGGACCAGACGGGCGGTCGAGAACAGTGTCGCGTTGATGGCCGAACTGGTGGAGAGCACGGCGCCAAGGGTTGCCGCCCAGAGGCCGGCGGTGCCGAGGGCCGCCTTGCCGACCAGGGCGAAGGCGACCTCCTTCTCGGCGATGATCGCGCCGTCCGAAAGCAGCATTTGCGAAGCGAGCGTGACGGCGACATAGACGAGGGTCACGACCCCCACAGAGATGTACAAGGCAAGGGGAACGGTCCGCCGTGGTTCCGAGATGTCGTCGTAGTCGTAGGGCACCAGCTCGAAGCCCTCGTAGGCGACGAAGATCACCGAGGCTCCCAGGAATACGCCGATCAGGCCGTCGTTATCAAGCGGGCTCAGCCGGTCAGTGGAGAACATGAGGATCCCGATGACTGTGAAGGTTGCGAGCACCGCGAGCTTGGCGACGACGACAATGTCCTCGGTCAGGCCCGAGGTGGTGACCCCGCGCAGGTTCACGATCACGAAGAGCAGCAGGATGCCGATCGAGGAAACCCGGGCGACCAGCTCTGTCGCGCCGAGCACGTGCGCAAGGTAATGCCCGAAGGTGAAGGCATAGACGGCGAGGGCGAACACGTAGCCGACAATCAGCAGCCACGCCACCCAGGCTGCGGCCTTTCCGTGGCCCTCTTCGCGAAGGTAGGTGAATGGTCCCCCCGGCCTGTCGGCGTGAACGGCCAGTCGCGCCAGGGCGTGGGCGGTCAGGGCGGCGATCAGTCCGCCGATCAGGAAGGCGGCGAATGCCATGTGGCCGGCCAGGTCGATGGTGACCCCGAGGACGCTGAAGATCCCGCCACCGATCATGCCCCCGATCGCCATCGCGCTGGCCTCGCGGAGGCCGAGCAGGCCGCTTCCACGCTGGCGCCGGGCGTGACTGCGGGGATGGTAGGCAGGTCGGTGCGGTTTTCGGTGTCTGCGGGCCGCAGGCTCCATGACCGGAAGTATCCAATGCGCGGCCGGACTGGCCTTGAACGCTCCGGATCAAACCCTCCTGCGCTTGGTCCGGGAATGAAGCGGCTGAAGGGATTCGAACCCTCGACCTTCTGCATGGCAAGCAGACGCTCTAGCCAACTGAGCTACAGCCGCGGAGACGGCGCAGTATATCCGGGCGGGCCTTCACGGCGTTTCGTCGCGAAGGTCCGCCGTCGCGGCGGTGGCCGCTAGCGGCGGCTTCGGTTCGCTCCGCTCACCTTCACGGTGCGGACCGACGAATTGGCCCACTTGTATCCGTTGATCGAGAGTGCCCGGACCCGCAGGCTCGTCTTTGACTTCAACCGCTGGACCTTCATCGTGGCCTGGCACTTGCCGCCGCTGACCATCTTCGAGCCGATCTTCTTCCAGACCCGCCGTTTGCCCTTCCTGACCTTCCGTTCAAAGCGGACGGTCTGCCAGGTGACGGCAGGGCATGGCCCGAGAGACGCGGTCATTTTCACGGTCGCTCCCCTGCGGCTGAACCTGACCCGGTACCGGTTCAGCTTGAGCTTCAGCTTCCGGGCGGTCGTGGAAAACGTCTGGGCTGGGCCGAAGGAGCGGTTCATGTTGCTGTTGGTCAGACGGCCTTCGTCCGGACCGGGCTGTGACCAGTCGCAGACACCGTCGGGGAATATCGAGTTCAGCCGGGCGATCTGATCCTCGGTCGGCGAACCGTAATCAGCCGGATTGAGCGGCATGAGCGTGCACTTGGCGGCGATCGAGTCCAGCGGCTTGCCGGCCCGGTTGACCGGTAGCGAATGAGGCGGGTAGGCGGTTTCGCAGGCGTTGGTCGCTCCGATTGCCGCTTCGCCGTCGATCCGGTTGCCACCGATCCAGCAGGCATCGACGGCGTCGACGGGTTTGTCGGCAACGACCTTCTGCGGCAGCGACCGGCCGGAGTCATCGGCCTTGATCGCGTCAAGCCAGGTCGAAAGAAGGTCGATCGCGGCCGAGTCCATCGCGTTCACGTTCATGTTCCCGTCGGCTCGGAACATGACCTGGTTGTCGTGGTTGCCGTTGTACCTGTCCAGGCGGGCCCGGGTCCGGTACGTGTTCACGTACTGGTGGACATTTCCGCTCGAGACGTCATCCTGGTAGGCGCGGCGATCGACGACCGGCACGGATGTCCAGTTTCCGGCTCCCGTATTGAGTCGACCTGTGTCATAGGCAATCTTCAAGGCCTCCGGGTCGGCCACGGAGCGGGCGGCCTGGAGGTTGCCGTTGTCGTCGTATCCGCCGATGTACTCGTTCAGATCCATGAAACGTTTCAGGTTGATGTTCCCGTTCAGATACGCCTGGAGTCCGTACTGGATGCCCGTGTTGTCCAGGGTCCGGCGGGCGTAGCCGGTCGCGGGATCCTTCCCGTAGATGTTCACCATGTTGTCCCAGAGGGTGCAGCGAACGCCGGCGGGATTGGTGAGGGGATCGAAGATGACCGATGACGGGACGACCGCTTCGACGCATCCCTCCTGGGCCCGGACCACGTCGGCGCCGTTGGAAAGGGGTCCGCAGCCGCCGTCGGTGGCGGTCATCCCGGTAATCGCCCGCCGCTGGGCATTGGAGAGGTTCTGGCCCGTGGTCGTGTTGGTGAAGTAGTTCTGCAGCAGACGGCAGTCGGGGTAGTCCGGTGACGAGTTGTCGGGGAAGCTGGCGCCGGGGGTGATGCCGTCGAGCAGTCCCGGATAGTTCTGGGCGATCATCTGGATCTGGACCGATCCGCCCGATCCGCCCATTCCGGCGGTCCAGGCGTCAGGTCTGCCCATCTCCTCGATCGCATGTTCCTTGACCATCGAGGTCGTCTCGGCCGAGAGCACGTCGTTGCAGGAAGTGTTGAAGACGTTGAGACTCGATCCGAGGACGACGAAGCCGCGTCTCAGAAGATCGTTGTCGAGGCCACCCGAGGCGCCCTGGCCCTGCTGATGGCCTGCCGAGCAGCCGCCGCCGTAGATGTAGAAGAAGCGTCCGTTCCAGCCGTTTCCGATCTGGCCTCCGGCGGCGAGAGTGGCGAAGTTGTAGACAGCCCGGTTGACCACTCCCTGCTCGAGCCGGACCACGTAATCGACGATCCGGCCGTCGCGGGTGGTCGTCTGGACCATGTCCGAAGGCCGGTCGGTCGGATTGGCGAGCGGCTTGAAACTGTTGTCACTGGCACGGTAGTACCAGGACACTTTGGTCGGAGCGAAGCAGTTCGAATTCCGGGCCGGGCCCAGTCCGAGGCTCTCGGTGGTGCAGTAGAACGGTTCCTGATGGGGTCCGGAAAGCAG
The DNA here is from genome assembly GCA_020438395.1 of Solirubrobacterales bacterium. Taxonomy (GTDB): domain Bacteria; phylum Actinomycetota; class Thermoleophilia; order Solirubrobacterales; family 70-9; genus 67-14. The sequence goes on from JAGQUR010000085.1 coordinate 19,540, forward strand.
CGGGCCCTGCAGCGGGCTGTTGTAGACGGCGAGGCGGCTTCCGGCCTTCTGTCCCGGCGCCCATGCGGTCAGCCAGTTCCGGCCCTGTTTCATCCCGGAGACAAGCCCGGTCTTGCGCTTGTTATTGGCCGGATCGCCCGAAAGGGAGGAGGTGACCACCCGTCCGTTCAGGCGCAGCACCATCTTCCGCTTCGTCGAGGAATTCGCTGCGGTAACCCCGATCAGCGCGTCGCCACCGGTCACCCGGTTGGCCTGGCTGGAAAGCACTTCGATCCTGAGCGGTGAGGCCGCAACGGCTCCGGCCGCGTCAAATGCGAGAAGGCAGCCGGCCACGACCATCGCGGCGGCGAGCGGGCGCTTGACTCTGGACTGGAAACGCAAAGACTCTCCTCGGGCGGATTGGGCGATTACTGACGTCTGTCAGTAGATAGCCCGGTCGGCCACCGAGTTGCGGTTGAGATTCAACTTGACGCGCCCTTCTCGCCCGGAGAGGATCGTCTTCATGCCGATTCCAGAGAACATCCAGAACTTCATCGACAGGCAGGCCGACCAGGCACCGGACCGATACGACGACCTGCGGGCGGTCATCTTCAACGGGACGCTCAAACGCTCGCCGGAACCGAGCCAGACAGAGGCACTGCTGCAGATTCCGTTGGGGATATTCAGCCGGGTCGGGGTCAAGGTCGAACTCGTCCGTACCGTCGACCATGTCTTCCCGCCAGGGGTCTGGCCGGACATGACCGAACATGGCTACGAGGTGGATGATTTCCCCGCCATCTATCGCGAAAAGGTGGTGCCGGCGGACATCATCATTCTCGCCGGGCCGATCTGGCTGGGGGACCAGGCCTCGCCGACCCGCCTGGTGATCGAGCGTCTCTACGCGTATTCGGGTGATGTGAATGAAGCGGGTCAGTGGTCCTATTACGGCAAGGTCGGCGGCGCCGTCACCACCGGAAACGAGGACGGCGGAAAACATGTGAGCGCCCAGGTGCTCTACGCGCTGCAGCACATCGGGCTGACCATCCCTCCCCAGACGGACACCTACTGGAACGGGGAAGCTGGTCCGGGCGACTCGTATGCGGACCCGGGCAGCGGTGGGCCGGAGAATGCCTGGACCACCAGAAACGCGACCTTCATGACCTGGAACATCCTCCATTTCGCCCGGATGCTCAAGGACGCAGGTGGAGTTCCGGCCTACGGCAATTCGACCCGGGACTGGGACCTTTCCGACCCCGGCCATCCGAACCCCGAATACCGTTGACCGACGGGTGGCTGCAATACCCGCACGGGGCAGCCGACGGATCCGGCGCTGCGCTAGGCTCTCCGTCCCCGGGCGCATAGCTCAGTTGGTAGAGCGCCACCTCGACACGGTGGAGGTCACTGGTTCGAGCCCAGTTGTGCCCACTCAGGAACAGGAAACCCGGCTCGTCGGCCGGGTTTCGTCGTTGAGGAGAGCCTGATCAGCGCTCAGTGACGCTTGCGCTTCGGCTTTTTCTTCTTCAGCGGCTTGACCTTGAGCGCAGCGGTGGTGGAGATGCTGTCGCCGCCGCCCGAGATCGTGAACCTGACCTGGCCCGACTTGCTGCCCTTGAACCTTCCCTGGATGATGCGACGGGTGGAGATCTTCAGGATCGCCGTTCCCTTGCCCGGGTTGCCCTGGCTCACATAGGCCGACACGCACTTGGGCTTGACGGCCAGTTTCTTCGGCACCGAGGCGCAGACCCTGGTCAGCGCGGACTCGCCGTCGCCCCAGTTCCGGATCGCGATCTTGTAGGTCGCCTTCCTGCCGGCCTTGACCGTGGCCTTGCGGGGCCGGGTCACTTCGAAGAACGGCTTCGCCTTCACGCCATTCAGTTGCCGTACGGCGTCGGTCAGGTCTCCTTCGCCGAAGTCGTCGACCGCGACGATGTTCGGGAGCTTGCCACGTCTTGCCTTGCAGGCCTCGGCCCGGGCAATCAGCACGTCGGGCTGGTTGAGGATCTGGGCGACCGCCGGGTCGGGGGTGACGTCCAGCGTGCCGTCAGGTCCGTCGTCGATGTTTCCGTTGACCCAGTGGTTCATCAGGAAGATCGAACCCGTCGTGCCGCCGCGGTGCGGCCGGCAGGTCGAGTCCAGGGTTGCCGGATTGGTCAGGAGGTCGATGCCCCCCTGGGTACTGAGGGGCACATTCGCTTCGTTCCTGCGGAAGTCGTAGGGGGTCTCCTGCATGGCGCCGGCGTAGCTGTCGTGGAACCAGGGGACGCTTCCGGTGTTGCCCTCGGAGAACATGACCACCCGCTGGTTTTCGGCGATCATTTCGCCGAGTGTCGGGTACTGGTCGGTCGAGCCGGTGTAGACGTAATCGATCAGGCCGCTATCGCTTACCGAGCTGGCGATGTCTTCGGGATCGACATAGTTCTCGACCTGGAAGACCAGCACCTCCCGGGGGTGACTTGCGAGGAAGTTGGCGATTTTGCCCAACTCGGTGGTCAGGTCCGACGCACCGAGGGTGCAGAACACATGGCAGAGGTAGACACCGGCGTTGTTCGTGTGCGGATCGCCGTCCGATCCCTTCCAGTTGGCAACTCCCGAAACCCCGGTTCCCGGCGAGGGCTTGCCGTAATGCGTGTCGATCAGGAAGGCCCGGACCCCGTAGCCCAGCTGGGTCGGGATCGAGTAATGCTGGTTGGGGATCGCCCAGCCATATTCCTCGTTTGACATTGAGTTGTGGGTGCCCGGCAGGACGACCTGGTCGAGCGTTCTCGAGCAGAGCTCTACCGACCCGTTGCAGGGGCGCTCGCGGGTGGCGGCACTGGCCAGACCGGCGGTCGTGAAGGTCAGGACGCTGATCGCTGCGGCGAGCCACAGAGCACTCTTTCTCCCAGGCATTGAAACCATCATCTCAGGTAACCGCCAGGTAAGGCCGGGGTTGCGGCCAATACGATGGCTTTCGTGGAATCCAGGGGAGTTATCAAGCTGGCCCAGAGCATTCTGGGAATCGCGGTCCGCTCGCTGTTCGCCCTGCCCGACCGGCTCATGGCGTTGATCTTCGGCACCCCGCCCGCCGAGGCTGCTGCTTTGCGGCCGGATGCCTGGGCGATGGGCCGGGTGATCGGCCTGATCGAAGACAGGCGGACTGACTGGGACCCGGAGGAAGCCCGTGAGGAGACCGACTTCCTTGCGGGAGCGGTCAGCCTCGCCGTGCCGGAAGTGATCAGCCAGGACTGGGTCCTCGAAGACGGACAGCGCGGCCTGCCGGCACGGCTCTTCATCCCGGAATCGAACCCCCTTGCCGGACCGATGTTGCTGCACTTCCACGGCGGCGGCTGGGTACAGGGATCGATTCAGTCCCATCACGGCGCTTGTGCCTGGCTGGCCCGGGAGGCCGGGGTCCGGGTGCTCTCGGTTGAATATCGCCTCGCGCCCGAGAATCCCTTCCCGGCCCAGGCCGATGACGCGCTGATGGCCTGGCGCTCGGTGATGAGTGACCCGGCCCGCTTCGGCGCCGACCCGGAGAAGGTGGGCGTGATCGGCGACAGCGCGGGCGGCCAGATGGCGACCGTGCTCTGCCTCGACCTCAAAGCGGCGGGCGAGCCACAGCCGGCTTGCCAGGTCCTCATCTACCCGGTCACCGACTGCACCGGTTCCTTTGAGTCACGGGCGACCTTTGCCAGCGGCTATTACCTGACCCGGAAAAGGATGGACTGGTTCGAGGAGCAGTTCGTGCCCGAAGGCGAGTCGGAGAACCCGAGGATCTCACCCCTCTTTGCCGCGGACCTTTCCGGGCTGGCTCCGGCCCTGGTCTCGGTCGCGATGGCCGACCCCCTGCGTGATGAGGGAATCGCCTATGGCCAGCGTCTGGCCGAAGCCGGCGTGAAGGTGACCATCGACGAGATGCCGATGCTTCACGCCTGGTTCAACCTGACGACGAGTCGTTCGTCGAGGCGCGGTCACGAGGTACTGGCCGAACGCGTGAACGAACTGCTGGGCTGATCCCTCTACGATTGGCCAATGCCGGTCGATTCCAGCGAAATAACGGTCACCCTGCCTGACGGTACCCCGCTCCAGCTGGAGCCGGGAGCCACCGGCGCGGATGCCGCCCTGGCGATTGGCGAAGGGCTGGCCCGGGCCGCGCTCGCTCTCAAGGTGGACGACGAGTTGCGGGACCTGAGCGCTCCCGTTTCCGACGGTGAAGAGATCTCGATCGTCACCAGCCGTGATCCGGAGGGCCTCGAGTTGATCCGCCACGATGCCGCCCATGTGATGGCAACCGCGGTCCAGGAGCTCTACCCGGGCACGAAGGTGACCATCGGTCCGGCGATCGAGAACGGCTTCTACTACGACTTCGAGTTCCCCGAAGACGTGAAGATCACCGACGCCGAACTGCCGGCGATCGAGGAAGCGATGCGGCGCCACATCAAGGCCGACGAGAAATTCGAGCGCCGTGACGTGCCGGTGTCCGAGGCGATCGAAATCTTCAGGGCCCAGGACGAGAACTTCAAGGTCGAGTTGATCGAGGACCTGATCGAGAACGAAGGAGCGGAGACGGTTTCTCTTTACCGCAACGGCTCCTTCGAGGACCTCTGCCGCGGCCCCCACGGCCCCGGCACCAAGCGGATCAAGGTGATCAAGCTGAACTCGGTGGCCGGCTCCTACTGGCGGGGCGACGAGAACCGCGAGCAGCTGACCCGGATCTACGGAACCGCGTTCTTCTCCAAGGACGACCTGGCCGAATATCTCGAGAGGATCGAGCAGGCGAAGGCACGCGACCATCGCCGGCTCGGGCCGGAGCTCGACCTGTTCATGCTTCGCGACGAAGCGCCGGGCATGCCTTTCTGGCTGCCGAACGGCACAGTTCTGCTCGGGCTGATCGAGAAAGAAGTCCGGCAGCAACTTGACCGCCGCGGCTACAAGGAGATCGCGACCCCGCAGGTGATGGACGAGGCCCTCTGGCATCGGTCCGGGCACTGGGACAACTACAAGGACGACATGTACTTCATGGAAGTCGACGAGCGGCGTTACGCGCTCCGGCCCATGAACTGCCCCGGCGCCTGTCTGGTCTTCGGGGCTGATCGGCATTCCTACCGAGACCTGCCTCTGCGGCTCGCCGAGTTCGGAAGGGTCACCCGAAACGAACGGGAGGGTGTCCTTCACGGACTGCTCCGGGTCAGGGCCTTCACCCAGGACGACGCCCATGTCTACTGCACCATCGACCAGGTCGAGTCGGAGGTCACCGAGATCTGCGAGGCGATCGACGAGCTTTACGCCCGGTTCGGCTTCGAAAACGTCGATGTCGAGCTTTCGACCAGGCCGGAGAAGTCACTCGGCTCCGACGAGCTCTGGGAGAAGGCAGAGGCGATGCTGAAGAGCGCCCTCGACTCACAGGGCCGCGAGTACAAGATCAACCCCGGCGACGGCGCCTTCTACGGGCCGAAGATCGACTTCCACGTGACCGATGCGCTGGGCCGTTCATGGCAGCTCGGCACCTGCCAGCTGGACTTCCAGATGCCGGAGCGCTTTGAACTTCACTACACGGACTCCGAGGACGAGCAGGAAAGGCCGGTGATGATCCACCGCGCCCTGCTCGGATCAATGGAGCGTTTCGCGGGGATCCTGATCGAGCATTACGCCGGCCGTTTCCCCGCCTGGCTGGCGCCGGTCCAGGCCCGGATCGTGCCGGTATCCGACAAACACCTCGACTACGCCCGCCAGATCGCGGACGATCTGCGCTCTCAGGGGGCGCGGGTATCGGTCGAGGAACGCTCCGAATCGGTGGGGAAGAAGATTCGGGCCGCCGAGCTCGGCAGGTTCCCCTACATGCTGGTCGTCGGCGACCGGGAGATGGAGGCGGGAGAGGTGTCCGTCCGTTCGCATGAGGACGGGGAACTCGGCTCGATGGCGGTCGAAAAGTTCTGTATGCTGCTTGACAGTTGATTCGACGCACGAAAAAGACCTCGCGCCCAGTTGCGCCCGCGTGCTCGCCTACCCGTTTCTTGTCCGCTTGACCTGTCCATTGGTTCTTAGCTAGTGCCGATACCGCGCAGGTTTGACCGGCGTCCCCCTGAACGGGACAACACTCGTATCAACGAGCGCATCCGCGTGCCCAAGGTCCGTCTGATCGGGGCCGACGGCGAGCAGGTCGGGATCGTCGATACCGATCGCGCCCGCCAGATGGCCCGCGAGGCCGAGCTCGACCTGGTCGAGGTTGCGGCGAATGCGAAGCCTCCCGTCTGCCGGCTGCTCGACTACTCGAAGTACAAGTACGAGCAGGAGCAGAAACAGAAGGCCGCCCGCAAGCACCAGACCCAGGTCAACGTCCGCGAGATCAAGCTGCGGCCGAAGATCGCGGACAACGACTACAACACCAAGAAGGGCCACGTCGAGCGTTTCCTCAAGCACGGCGACAAGGTCAAGGTGACGATCATGTTCCGGGGCCGTGAGCAGGCCCACCCCGATCGGGGCCGCGACCTGCTCTACCGGCTCTACGAGGACCTCGGCGAGGAACTGGCGGTCATCGAGTCGAGGCCCCTGCAGGAGGGCCGCAACATGAGCATGTTGCTCGGACCCTCCAAGGAAGCCACCCGCACGGCCGAAGCCGACAAGCAGGCGAAGAAGAGCAAGGGCAAGGGCAAGAATCGCGGCGGCGGCGCCCCCGAGGTTCCGGATCATCCGAACGCAGTCGCACCGGACGCGATTCCGGACCATCCCAACGCGGTCGCCCCGGACGCCGAGGCTCCCGAGCCGACCGAGCCCGACGCGGCTGATGAAGCGGCGTCCCCGGCCGAAGAAACGGCCGAAACCTCAGACTGATTCAGCCAGCTGTTCCGCGATGCGGTCGGCGGCGTGGCCGTCCCAGAGCGGTGGCGGCTCCGGCGGCTTGACTTGCCCTTCGCCGACGGACTTGGTCTGGCCGGCGATGATTTCCGGGATCTCCGCGATCCGGGCCGGGTCGAGGCCGAGCAGGACATTGGTCCCGAGTTCGATCGTCACCGGCCGTTCGGTGTTGTCGCGCAGGGTGAAGCAGGGGATGCCCAGGTAGGTCGTCTCTTCCTGGATGCCGCCGGAGTCGGTGAGAACGGCGCCGGCGTCCGATTCGAGCGAAAGGAACTCCAGATAGCCGGCAGGGTCGACCAGGTGGAGGTTCTCGGCCAGCTCGGCGTTTCCGGCCAGGCGGGCGCGGGTCCGCGGATGAACCGGGAAGAGCACCGGCATCAGGGTCGAAACCTCGTTCAGGGCGGTGATCGCCTCGAAAAGAAGCGGGCCGTCAACCAGGGCGGGACGGTGAAGGGTGACCAGCAGGTAGGAGCCTGGTTCGAGGCCGAACTGGCGGCAGGTCTCCAGGGGCCGGAAACGGTCCTGCAGGGCGACCAGGCTGTCGATCATCGTGTTGCCGACGAAACTCGCCCGGTCGGGCGGGATTCCTTCCATCTCCAGGTTGCGCAGGGCTTCCTCGGAATGGACCCAGAGGATGTCAGCGATCTGGTCGGTGACGATGCGGTTGATCTCCTCCGGCATTGACCGGTCATAGGAGCGCAGGCCAGCCTCGAGATGGGCGACCGGGATTTCCAGTTTGACGGCGGTCAGGGCGGCGGCCACTGTCGAATTGACATCGCCCGGCACCACGACCAGGTCGGGCCGGTTTTCTACCAGCAGTGGCTCGAGGCGTTCCATCACCCGGGCGGTCTGCTGGGCGTGCGTGCCGGAGCCGACCTCCAGCATGTGGTCGGGCGCCGGTACGCCGAGCTGGTCGAAGAAGATCTCGCTCATCATCCGGTCGTAGTGCTGGCCCGTGTGGACGATCGTCTGGCCGGTTTCGGGCGACCGGCGGGAGATCGCGGCAATCAGCGGCGCCATCTTGACGAAGTTGGGCCGGGTTCCGAGCACGTGGACGATCCGCATCAGGTGGCCAGCGTATAGGCGCAACCGGCTGGCGGCCCCGGCCAGAGAAAGGCGTAACAGGTTTCGTGTCAAATCAAAGGGAAACTTGTTGCGCCGTGCCCGGAATTGGCCCAACCCGGCGAGGAATTGGCGCAACCCGGGGAACCGGGCCCGGTCCGGCCCGGATTTGCGGGGTTTGCAGGGCAAAGAAGCAATCAGACTCCGTTAGGCCGGATTTTTTGATTGAATGTTTCGGCTCATGCCGAAGATGAAGACACATTCCGGGGCCAAGAAGCGCTTCAAGCGCTCGGCCAAGGGCAAGCTGCAGGGACGGCGCGCCTACTCCAGTCACATTCTGGAAAAGAAGTCGCCCAAGCGCAAGCGCAACATGTCCAAGCCGGTCGCGATCAGCGACTCCGATGCTCCGCGTGTCAACAAGCTTTTGGGGGGTAAATAAATGGCCCGCGTGAAGCGTTCGGTAAACGCCCGCAAGAAGCGGCGCAAGGTACTTGAAGAGGCCAAGGGCTACTACGGCCGCAAGAACTCCTCGTACAAGCTGGCCAAGGAGCAGGTCATGCGGTCGGGCGCCTACGCCTACCGCGACCGCCGGGTCCGCAAGCGCGAGTTCCGTCGCCTCTGGATCACCCGCATCAACGCCGCTGCCCGTCTCGAGGGCATGAGCTACTCCGAGCTGATGCACGGCCTGAACGCCGCCGGCGTCGAGGTCAACCGCAAGATGCTCGCCGACATCGCGG
>JAGQUR010000013.1 GCA_020438395.1 Solirubrobacterales bacterium
GACGAAGCCACGGCGCCCGCAGGTGCGCCCCGGGCGCGTTGCCCGGGCCTCTGGTGCCGCCCGGAGCTAGTCCGCTACCGGGGTTCCGTTGGTCTGTGCGGTTTCGGTCGAGGTCGTCGAGGTGTAGACGAACTCCTCTTCGGCGCCGAAGATCATGTCGAGCAGGCTCTTGCGGGCCGACTCGCTGAAAACGAGCACGAGGCCACCGGTGACAACTCCGACCAGAAGCAGCTTGCGGATCGGATGGCGCTTCTTCTTCGGCGGCGACTTGAGGCGGTCCGCAGCGTCACGAAGCGATTCGGCGGCGCTCTGAAGCTCCTTCTTGACCCGCTTGTCCTGGGTCACCGATTCGACGGCCGAAGACCGGTTCGTCTGGACACGCTGGAAGGCCTTGCGCCCCGCGATCGCGGCTGCAATCAGGCTCGCCCGGAGTTCCTCGTCCTCGATCAGGCGACGGACATGCTGGTTCTCACGCGCCGACGAGTACGCCTTGGCGGCCTTGCCCGAGATGTTCTCTGTTCCCATGTGTTCCTCGCTTGATCGGATAGTGGTCTTTCGAGAATACCGATACCCCGGTTCAAAGAAAAACGAACCGGCTCAATTCCGGCCCTTCAGGTCGCCTTCGAGGGCCACCGCAAGGGCGTCACCGACCTTGTCGGCGTAGAAGAACTCGACGTCGGCCCGCTCGTATTCGGGGATCTCCTCGACGTCTCCTTCGTTGCGTCCGGGCAGAATCACGATCTTGATCCCGGCCCGCTGGGCGGCGAGCGATTTCTCCTTCACCCCGCCGATCGGCAGCACCTGCCCGGTCAGGGTCACCTCACCGGTCATCGCCACGTCATTGCGGACGGGGCGGCCGGTGATCAGGGAGACGAGGGCGACGGTGATCGCAACGCCGGCCGAGGGCCCGTCCTTGGGCACGGCGCCGGCGGGGACATGGATGTGAAGGTCGTGGGTGGCGAACCATTTCTCCTCGAGTCCCGGTGCCAGGTCCCTGGCGTTGGCCCGGACATAGGAGAGCGCAGCCTGGGCGGACTCACGCATCACCTCGCCGAGCTGGCCGGTGATCACGAGCTTGCCGTTGCCGGGCATCGCGGTCGCTTCGATGAAAAGGACGTCACCGCCGGTCGGTGTCCAGGCGAGACCGGTCGAAACCCCCGGCACCTTGGTCCTCCGCCGGGTCTCCGAGAACACGCGGCGGCGGCCGAGCATCTCCCGCACCTTCTTGCCTGAAACCTTGATCTTCTTGGTCTTGCCGCTTCCCTCGGCAACCTTCCGGGCGACCTTGCGGCAAACGGTGCCGATCTCCCGTTCGAGGTTCCGCACCCCGGCCTCGCGGGTGTACTCCTCGATGATCGCGGTCAGCGCCGGATCGGTGAAGGAAATCTGCGACGGCTTCAGGCCATTGGCCCGGATCTGGCGGGGCACCAGGTAGCGACGGGCGATGTGTCGCTTCTCGTCGACCGTGTAGCCGGCCAGTTGAATCACTTCCATCCGGTCGCGGAGCGGGCCGGGAATCGTGTCGAGCACGTTCGCGGTGGCGATGAACATGACCTCGGACAAGTCGAAGGGCATGTCGAGGTAGTGATCGCGGAAGGCGTCGTTCTGGGCCGGATCGAGCACTTCGAGCATTGCCGACGAGGGGTCGCCCCGGAAGTCCGCTCCCATCTTGTCGATCTCGTCGATCATGAAGACGGGATTCCGGGAGCCGGCGTCCCTGAGCGCCCGGACGATGGTGCCGGGCATCGCCCCGATGTAGGTGCGGCGGTGGCCGCGGATCTCGACCTCGTCGCGCATGCCGCCCAGCGCCATGCGCACGTACTTGCGGCCGGTGGCCTTGGCGACCGACTGGCCGAGCGAGGTCTTGCCCACACCGGGCGG
>JAGQUR010000014.1:0-23946 GCA_020438395.1 Solirubrobacterales bacterium
GCGGCGCCCTTGCGGAGGTTGTCGCCGGCCAGCCAGAGATTCAGCGTGTTTTCCTGACCGGGGTCGCGGCGAATGCGGCCGACCAGGGTTTGGTCGATCCCGGCCGCGTCGAGCGCGGTCGGGTACTCGCCGGCGGCCGGATTGTCGACCACGACCACGTTCTCGGCCGCGGCCAGGATCTCCCGGGCCCGGTCCGGGCTGAGGTCCTCACGGGTCTCGATGTTGAGCGATTCGGAATGGCCGGTGAAGACCGGCACCCGGGCGCAGGTGGCGGAGATCTTCACCTCGTCACCGAGGCCGAGGATCTTGCGGGTCTCGGCCATCACCTTGCGTTCCTCAGTGGTGTAATCGTCGCCGTCCTTGAAGGTCTCGACCTGGGGAATCACGTTGAAGGCGATCTGATGCGGATAGACCTTCGGCTCGTCGATCTCTTCCCCGTTCAGGACCTGGCCGGCCTGATCGGTCAGCTCGGCAATCGCCTTCTGGCCGGTGCCCGACACGGCCTGGTAGCTGGAAAGGACCAGTCGCTCAAGCCCCGCTTCGCGGTGGATCGGGGCGAGGACCAGCATCATCACCATGGTCGTGCAGTTCGGGTTGGCGATGATTCCCTTGTGGTTCTGTGCCGCCTCCGGGTTCACCTCTGCGACGACCAGCGGCACGTCCTCATGCATGCGCCAGTAGCTGGTGTTGTCGACCACGACCGCCCCGGCCTCGACGAACTTCGGCGCCCATTCGGCGCTGACCGAGCCGCCGGCCGAGGAGATCAGGATGTCGATATCCCGGATCGTCTCGTCACCGGGAACGACGCATTCAAGGCTCTGCTCCCCGAAGGTCACCGGCTTGCCGGCCGACCGTTCGGAGGCAAAAGGGACCACCTCGGAGGCGGGGAAGTCCCGCTCGGCCAGGATGTCGAGAATTGTCGAGCCAACGGCTCCGGTGGCGCCGAGGACGCCGACCCTGTGTCCGGATTCACCCATGGTCAGGAAGGGCTTACCTGGCTGTGTTCGCCAGTCGGGGCTTCGGTCAGGATCTGGTCCTCGCCCAGATCGAAGGCATCGTGGAGCGAACGCACGGCTTCCGGCACCTGCTCGGCCTGAATCACGCAGGAGATCCGGATCGAGGAGGTGGAGATCATCTCGATGTTGATCTCCTTCTCGCCGAGGACCTCGAAGACCTTGGCCGCGACGCCGGGGTGGCTGCGCATGCCCGCGCCGACGATCGAGACCTTGCCGATCTGCTCGTCGGTGCGTACTTCCTGGCTGATGTCACCGAGGCCGGCGATCGCGTCCTTCGCGGTCTGCAGGTCTCCGGTCTCGACCGTGAACGAGAGGTCGGCCAACGCACCTTCGTGGACCGGCTCGTTCTGGATGATCACGTCGACGTTCACGTTCGCCTCGGCCAGCGCGCTGAAGATGCGCCCCGCGATGCCGGGCTCGTCCTTCACTCCGATGACAGTGACCCTGGCCTCGTCGGTCGAGTGGGTCACGGCTGTGATGATCGGTCGTTCCATGGTTTCGCTTTCGGGGAGTACGAGGGTACCGGGCAGGTCCTCGAAACTGCTTCGGCAGTGGATCGGGATGTTGTAGTTGCGGGCGTATTCGACGGAACGCAGCTGCAGGACCCCGGCGCCGGAGGCAGCCATGTCGAGCATCTCCTCGAAGGAGACGACCGGAAGCTTGCGGGCATCGGGAACGATCCGCGGGTCGGCGCTGAAGACGCCGGTCACGTCGGTGTAGATCTCGCAGACCGAGGCACCCAGCGCCGCGGCAAGCGCGACCGCAGTCGTGTCCGAGCCTCCCCGGCCGAGTGTGGTCACGTCACGGCTGTCGGTCGAAACGCCCTGGAAGCCCGCGACCAGCACGATCTTGTCTTCTCCCAGACCCTCGCGGATGCGGTCTGCCTTGACGTCGATGATCTTCGCCTTGGTGTGGGAGGAGTCGGTCACGATGCCGGCCTGGGAGCCGGTCAGTGAGACCGCGCGGTGGCCCATGTCGTTGATCGCCATCGCGGCCAGCGCGCAGGAAATTCGCTCGCCCGTGGAGAGGAGCATGTCCATCTCGCGGGGGTCGGGACGCTCGGAGATCTCGTAGGCCGAAGCGACCAGTTCATCGGTGGTCTTGCCACGGGCCGAAAGCACCGCGACCACACTATTTCCGGCCTCCCGGGCAGCGACCATCCGACGGGCAGCCCGCTTGATCTCCTCGGGTCCGGCGACGGAGGTGCCGCCGAACTTCATCACGACGATGTCGTCACGCTCTGGCATCACTCCTGAGCATACGGATTGACGGGCTCCCGGCGGCCGACCACCGCGGAGCGTCTGCCCGCCCGGTCGGGCAGAATCCCTCCCCGCACAGCCATGACCACCGGATTCGAACAGGACACCGCGGCCGAACCACTCGGCGAAGGCCGTTACGCGATCAACCTCAGCGACAGATGGTGGATCGGAAGAGGACCGAACGGAGGCTACGTCGCCGCATTGGTCCTGCGGGCGATGACCGTCGAAGTCGACGCGATGATTGCGAATTCGGAGGAGCACGACCGACGGCTTCCGGCGAGATCCCTGAGCGTCCACTTTCTCCGGCCGCCGACCACCGGAGCCGCCGAGATCGAAGTGACCGTCGAGCACGCCGGACATGTGACGGTCTTCCTTTCCGCCCGCCTGATCCAGGACGGTGAAGTCAAGGCCAAGGCCATGGCGGTCTTCTCCGGGGAACGGGAAGGACCCGCCTTCGACAAGTCCGAGATGCCGGAAGCACCAGTTCCAGAAGACCTGGAAGAGATGGACACCGAACAGGCGCCGGTGGCGGTCTTCGGCCGCTACCGGGCGAAGTTCATCAAGGGAGTTCCCGGCGAAGCCGGGGAAAAGGCTGAAACCATGGGCTGGATCCGCCTGCGGGACGAGCAACCGGTCGACCCGGTCCTGGCCGCCGCCGTACTAGACGTCTGGTACCCGGCGCCGTTCGTGGCCTTCGAGAAGCTGCCCTTCGCCCCCACCCTCGAGTACACGGTCCACTTCCCGCGGACGATCCCGGAACCCGGCCCGCCGGACTGGAACCTGATCCGACTGACCGCCGAAGAAGGGGTCGAAGGGCATTTCTCCGAAGATGCCGAGCTCTGGAGCCGAGACGGCAAGCTGCTGGCCAAGGCCAGGCAGATGGCGCTGCTGCGCCACCGCAAGTAGGTCAGAGAACGGCCCGGCCGGACATCGCCCGGCCCAGGGTCACTTCGTCGGCGTGTTCGAGGTCGGCGCCGACTGGAAGGCCGGCGGCCAGGCGAGTGACCTTGGTGTGCTCCCGGATCAGGTCCGCGATGTGGGAGGCGGTGGCCTCACCGGTCGTGGTCGGGTTGGTGGCGAGGATCACCTCGGCGATCCCCCCTCCTTCCACCCTTCTCCTTAGTTCCGCGATGCGGAGATCCTCTGCGTCGATGCCGTCGATCGGGGAAAGCGCGCCACCGAGGACGTGGTAGAGACCGCGATATTCGTGGGTCCGCTCGAGCGGGATCACGTCGGCCGGTTCCTCGACCACGCAGATCAGCGACTCGTCCCGAGAGGGGTCCTCGCAGATCCGGCAGCGCGGACCTTCGGCCAGGTTGAAGCAGACTTCGCAGAGGCCGACCTTCTCCTTCACCTCGAGGATCGCTTCGGCGAGGCTGCGGGCGTCGGAGTCATCCGACCTCAGGATGTGGAAAGCGAGACGCTGTGCGGTGCGTCGGCCGATCCCCGGAAGCTGCGAGAGCTCGGCGGTGAGACGAGCGAGTGGTGCGGGCCCCTCGCTCATCCACCGAGCCCGGGCATGCCGGGCATGTTCGGCATCTGGGGCATCTTGGATTCGGCCAGCTGCTGGGCGGAGCGGATCGCCTCGTTGATCGCCGCCTGGACCATCTCTGCGAGCATCTCCGAATCCTCGGGGTCGACCGCGTCGGGGTCGATCGAGACGTCCTGGATGACCAGGTCGCCGCTGATCTTCACCTTGACCATGCCCCCGCCGGCGCTTGCTTCGACGATTTCGTCCTTGAGCGCCTCCTGGGCCTGCATCATCTCGTTCTGCATCTGCTGCGCCTGCTTGAGCAGCGCGTTCATGTCCATTCCGCCGGGCATGCCGCCCATTCCCTTGCGTGCCATCAGATGACCTCCTCTGCGTTGAATTCGGATTTGACCCGGGCGATGAAATCTTCCTCGTCCATGACTTCGGACTCCGGGTCCGCAGCCGCTTGGCCGCCCTCAAGACTGTCGTATTCGATCTGGAACTGATCTCCGGTCACCGCCGTCACCGCCGCGGCCAGCTGCTGCCGGCATTCCGGGCGATCCGCGTTACGCCGGTTGAAGCTGGAGTCGGCCGGGAATCCGATCGTCAGCTTTCCTTCGACGAGATTCAACGGCCGGGTACCCTCGAAATACGAGGCGACCATGCCGGAGCCGGAGCCACCGATCGAATCCAGGATCGCCGGCCAGACCTGCTCCAGCCGCTCCAGATCAAACGGTTCGGGACCGGCATTGTCCACCGGGACGGGACCAGCCGAAGCGGGCTCCACGGGGGAACTCCCGTCCGAAACTTCGGCCGAAGTCGCCTCAGCGGAGGCGACCGACGTTGGCGGTTCCACCGGCCGCACTTCGTCTGGTCTTACCGCGGTATCCCCCGCGGACTCCACCTTCGAAGGCTCCGCGGAAGGTGCCGACCCCGGGCCAGAGGAAGTGGGCTCTGCATCCGGGGCTGAAGCGGTCGCCGTTGGGGGTCCCGGCGGAACTCCCGGCGAAGTCCGGCCGACGGGATCCCCAACGGCGGCCGCTGCTCCGCCAGATTCGGAGACAGTTGACTGAGGAGTTGGCTGAGTGCCCTGTTCGAGGCGTTCCAGGCGGCGGGCGAGACCTTCGCTTGAGGGATCGAAGTCGGGCCGGGCGGCCTTGAGCAGCGCCACTTCGACCGCGAGGCGGGCCTCGTCGCCGTCGCGGATCAGGCCGAGCGCGGCCGACAGTTCGTCGATCGTGCGGATCAGGTTGGCCGGACCGATCGCCTTCGCCTGGCGGGCCAGGCGGTCCGGGTCGGAAGCCGTGACCGCGAAAGCTTCGGGTATCTGGCCGGTGGTCCGGGTGACCAGCAGCACCCGCAAGTGGCCGAGCAGGTCCCGGGCGAAACGGGCCGGGTCGCGGCCGGAACGGGCGACCTGTTCGACCGAAGTGAGGACTCCGGCGGGATCGCCCTGAATCACCTTGTCGACCACGCCGAAGAGCAAGTCGGCATCGGCGGCACCGAGTACCTCGAGCACGTCGTCGAGCGACACTTCGTTGCCGCTGTAGGAGACGAGCTGGTCAAGGGTGCCGAGCGCGTCGCGGAAGCTGCCCGAAGCGGAACGGCTGATCATCGAGATCGCGGGAGCATCAATCGCTATCTGCTCCGCCGCCGCCACCCGGGTTAGCACCTCGGTCAGCTGCTCGATCGAGGGACGCTGGAAGTCGAAGCGCTGGCAGCGATCGGCAATGGTCGGCATCACCTTGTGGGCCTCGGTGGTCGCGAGGATGAAGACCGTGTTCGGCGGGGGTTCCTCCAGCGTCTTGAGGAAGGCGTTCCAGGCCTCCTTGGTCAGCATGTGGGCCTCGTCGAGGATGTAGACCTTCCAGCGGCCGGCGGTCGGTGCGAAGGCCACCCGGTCACGGAGTTCGCGGATGTCATCCACCGACCGATTCGAGGCGGCGTCCATCTCGATCACGTCGACCGAGTTGCCGGCGGCGATCGAGCGGCAGGACTCACAGGTCCCGCAGGGGGTCAGGGTCGGACCGCCGTTTTCGCAGTTGAGCGAAGCGGCCAGGATCTTCGCCATCGAGGTCTTGCCGGTTCCCCTCGATCCGACGAACAGGTAGGCGTGGTGGACCTTGTCCTGGGTGATCGCGTTGGACAGGGTCCGGACCACATGCTGCTGGCCGACCACCTGGTCGAAGGACTGGGGTCGATGGCGCCGGTAAAGGGAGGTCGATTCACTCATCGGGGAAGAAAGCCAGTGTAGCCGTCCCGCGCGACAGCCCAACGGGCGAACCGTGAGTCTGGTTCATGGGTCAGAATGGCCCGGATGACGTCGTCGAAACTGCTCCGGTCCTGGGGACCGCCGCTCGCCTTCATTGCCGTCGTCACGGCGGTCCTTCTGGCGATCTTCCCGAAGGGTTTCCCCAACTACGACACGATCTATTACCTGCTCTGGGGCAAGGAGATAGCCCAGGGCATGAGCCCGGACTACGGCGCCCCGCTGGCTCCCACCCCGCATCCCCTCTACGACCTGCTCGGCGCGATCTTCTCGCCGCTCGGCAACGGTTCGATCACGGTCGCAGTGGTGCTGGCCTACGTCAGCCTCGGTTTGCTGGCCTGGCTGGTCTACCGGCTGGGCAAGGAGTGGTTCGACCGCTGGATCGGCTATCTGGCCGCATTCCTGGTCATGACCAGTGCCCCGGTCCTCAGTAACGGACTCAGGGCGTATATCGACATCCCGTACATGGTCCTCTGCCTCGCCGCGCTGCTGATCGAGACCAGGAAGCCGAAGGCGGGCTGGCCAGTGCTTGTCCTGCTCACCCTGGCCGGTCTGCTCAGACCCGAGGCCTGGGTCTTCGCCGGCTTCTATTTCCTCTGGCTGGCCCTTGACTTCCACCTCGCCCCGGCCAACGGTCCTGACGATTCGGCCCCGGAACGAAGGCCCGGTGTCAGCGTCGGCCGGCTCCGGATTCAGCTTCGCGAGTCCGGCATCGACCGGAACCTGATCCTGATGGCCTGTCTCACCGCGGCCGGGCCGGTGATCTGGATCCTCTTCGACCTGATCACGACCTCTGACCCGCTCTACTCGCTGACCGGAACCCAGCAAACGGTCGAGACGCTCGAGCGCGACACCGGCCCGCTCGACGTGATCATCTACGGGCCCCGCCGCCTCGGGGAAGTAATGCAGTGGCCGGGCATGGTCGGTGCCTTCTTCGGGGTGATCCTGACGCTCTGGACGATGCCAAGAAGGGCGGCGATCGGCGCCATTTCCGCTGCCGTAGTCCTGCTCGCGTTCGCGTTGATGGGTGCTTCCGGGCTGGCGATCATCCCCCGCTACACGATGCTCGCCGCCGCGATCCTCTTCATCTTCACGGCCGCCGCGGTGCTCGGCTGGCGACTGCTCGAACCGGGCCACCGGCTGCGCCGCGTATGGCAGGTCGCCGCCGCGATCACGGTCGCCCTCTGGATCATCTGGCTGCCCAACCAGTACGACCTGCTCAGCACGGTGGACCAGGACCTGAGCGATCAGGCCCTGGTCGAGAGGGACCTCGAGGATCTGGTCGACGACGGCGCCTTCTACGCCAACGGCACCGACGATGTGCGCTGCCTGCCAATCTCGGCGCCTAATCACCGGGCGGTACCACGACTCGCTTTCTGGCTCGACATCAAGCCAACCGACGTGGTCTCGGTGGCCGCCGAACAGCAGCCCCGGACCGGACTCTTCCTCGCACCCGCCCGCGAGTTCACCATCGAGAACTTCATCCTCGACCCGGGCGATGAAACGAGAACCGTGACCCGCCCGCCGTCCGGGTTCAGGGAAGTGGCCCGCAACCGTTCCTGGATTCTCTACTCGAACTGCCCGACCGGTGGCTCGACCGGCAACGCCCCGCTTTCGACCGGCCCCTGACCCGCGATGTGGACCGCGGTCAAGATCGGGGCGATCATCGGCGGGGTCCTGCTCACCCTCACCTTCATCGCGATCCTGATCATGGTCACCCGGCCCGCCGTCCTGACCGGTGTCTCGGGCCCCGACCTGGCCAATTCCGTGGCGCGAATCGACCAATCGAGCGAGGGCTCCTGCCGCAAGGTGTCCGGCGGAACCTGGGACTGCGATGTCCACGGACCGAACGCCAACGGATCCTTCCAAGTCGAGGTCGACTGGCTGGGATGCTGGAAGGCCGAGCGAACCGGTCCCGCCTCCGGGTCAGGTCTCCCGGCCGAACGCGACGGCTGCATCGAGCTCGGCGACATCATCACTTTCGACTGACTCGGTGCGAATTACCCCTCTATATAGGGGGCGATCTGCACCGAGCCGCTTCGGACCTTCAGCCCAGCGGTTGCTTCGGGCGTTCAGACCCGGGCGTGCTGCTCGGCCCAGGCGATGATCTCCTTTGACCCGGAGATCCACTCGCCGTCGTCGAGCTCGAGCGCCGGCACCCACCTGGCCGTCAGGGTTGCCCCTCGCTAGAAGCGGGCGTGAACCCGGCGCACGCATTTGCGCCGCTTTGACTTCTTCTTGATCCGCATGCACTTCTTCAGGGCGACCTTCTTCCTTGCCGCGAAGTTGGAAATCCTGCCAGCCGGATTCCCTGTGTCCGCGGACGAGGTGTTCGGCTGATCCTGGGTTTCCGCCGGGTCTACCGGTGGGTCCGGGGGCGAAGTCAGATCGGGGGAATCGGGGACCGTCAGGGACGAGATCTGTGCCTGCTCGGCCGGACCGCTGACCGTTCCGACCAGGTAGCGATTCTGGATGTCCCGCGGGCCGAGCGCATGTCCGTAGTAGACGATCTCGTCGAGGGTTCCGTGGAACCAGGGTGCCTGGTCGCCGAACCCGACATAGAAGGTGCCACCGCCCGAGGGTGCCTTGTTCACGGAGTCAGAGGAGGCGACCTCTTCGCCGTTGACGTAGAGCCTGGTCACCTGGCCGTCCCAGGTGGCGGCGACGTACCACCACTGGCCCGGCGCCAGGAGCGGACCGGGTGACTGGACCGTGTCCTGGGTCTGGCGCAGCGCCAGTTTTCCGTCCTTGATGAAGAGCTGGCCTCCTCCGCCCTGCCCGGCGATCGAACCATCCCCGGTTCCGTACGGCTTGACCCAGGCCTCGATCGAGTAGGCGTTCTGCGGGGCCATGATCCCGTTCGCGTAGCCGTACCCGTCACGCTCCGGGAAATCGGCGGCGAAGTCCTCCTTCTCGTCGCTCAGCGAACAGACCGCGGGTCGGGGCCGCTTCTGGCAGGCGGGCGCGGCAGGCTGTTCAAGCTTGACGCCGTTCTTGAGTTCTCCGTGATGCCCGTTGCCGGAGCTGTCAGTCATCGTGGTCGAACCGACTGGATCACCTAGGCGGTAGTAGGCGATCGGGTCACCCGAGTGAATCACGTCGGTGTACTTCGGCGGGTCCACGAAGTAGGTGGTGGTCTTGCTGGCGGTGTTGCCGGCGTTGTCCTCGGCGTTCACCGTGAAGGTGTGGCTGCCTAGGGTCGAGGTGTCGACCTTGGCGGGACCGGCGCAGGTCTTGATTCCGGAGTTGCCGGGAGGTGTTCCGACCAGCGGATCGGTGCAGGTGAAGTCCGAGTTGAAGTCACTGCCAAGCACGAACCGGTTTCCGTCAGCCGGGCGGACGATGTTGATCGTCGGCGGGGTTCCGTCGACGTAGAAAGTCGAGGTGGCCGGGGTCGGGTCGAAGTTGCCTGCCGCGTCATTGGCCCGAACCTGGAAGGTGTGCTGGCCCGGGGTCAGGTTGCTGACCGAGTAGGAGCCGGGCCGGGTCGGGGTGTACTGGACCGAGAGAGGGTCATTGCATTCGGTCCAGGGGCCACCGTCCATGCGGCAGTTGAGGATCGTCCCCGATGAAGTGGTCGGGTTCACATCCTGCGCGTGGAAGGTGAAGGTCCGGCTATTGGCGGCTGTGGAACCCGACGGGACCTCGGTGTCGATGACCGTGTCCGGGATACCGGTGTCGATCCAGAATGCGGCAATCCATTTCTTCTGGATCGGGTCGTTGGGACCGTAGCTAAGGGAGTACGGCCACTCGGTGTAGAACTGCGTTACGACCATGTCGTACTTGCCATCCTGAAGCGGCGCCCCGTTCGGAAGGGGACTGGTCGAAACCCGGAACTCTCCGGGAAAATTGGTAGGGGTCAATTCGTATTGAAGGCGATTGGTCACGTCGGCCATGGGAATGTTCCAGTCACCATCGATATCAATCGTGTCTTCGCCCGTCCCCACTCTCGTCTGCTGTGCAAACCGGTTCTGGAGGTGGCCGCCGTGCTCGTCATTCCACTTCACCTGCTCTGTGTAATAGAGCTGCATGTAGGGCTCGTGGGAGTACTTGAAAAAGTCGATCGCGTTGAGGCTGGCATTGCCTCTGAAGTCCACCGGCTGGACGTTGTAGGCGCGGTCGGCGGCCGGATTGACGATTCCCTGGGCGGAAGCAGCCGAGGTCAGAGCCAGGCATGACAGAAGTGTCAGACCGAGCGCAGTGGCCCATGCGCCCACCTTCCGGTTTGCCCGCTTCTTCATCTTGCCGTCCCCCAACATGTCGATTCAGTCTTACCGCACATCATTCGGTTTGTACCGTACACCAGTCGGTAAGACCCGTGTGAAGATTATGTTCAGGCGGTGATCACGTACCGGAGAACGGCCGCGACCTGCTCCGGGGTGCGGGCGGTGGCGCGGGCGGCGGCGTCCACTTCCTTGAGGGCGTGATCGAGCTCCTCATCGTGCTGGGTGATTACGGGCTTTCCCAGCGCTGAAGCGAATCCGGCGTCAAAGGCGGCGTTCCACTGGCGGTACTTGTCGCCGAAACGAACCACCACCACATCGGCCTCCTGGATGAAGGTCTGGGTGCGGATCGAGTTGACCCCGGCCCCCTTGTGGTCCGCCCAGAACTTCTTCTCCTCTTCCCCGAGCGTGCCGGTGCCGGCCGCATCCGAGGCGGGGTGGTCGGTGACCGGGGCCGTGAAAGCGACCGGCAGGTCTTCACAGGCCTGTTCGACCCGGCCCCTCCAGTCGGAGTGGATTTCACCTGCGAGGTAGACCTTCCATTCACGATCGCTCATATGCCCACGGTACTCGCAATGGAAGGTTGAAAATGGACCGTGCATCCGTCTTCGAAACGAAGCCATCGGGCGTGTCCGTCGAGTTTGGCTCGGGTTAGGCTCACCCGCGGCACCCGTAGTTTCCGCTTAAGGCTGCTTCCTTCCGGACCTGACCTGGTTCACGGGCTTGCGTCGCGCGGGACCTGACCGTCAACACCTCCCTCGGTGTACTGACCCCGATGGCCAGATCCTCAGTACGGCATTCGGCCTTGCTAAAGCGGATTGCAAGTGACAGGGCACCGCTGACTCCCCGCCTAGCACGGTCCACCAGGAATCCTAGCGTGCGAGCGGCGACCGGGTCAGGGACCGATCGTGAATCCGAAGTGGACCCCGGTCGCAGCCGGGGACCCGAAGGTCGACGCGGTGTACATCACGATCAGAGTGTTCGCCGGAATAACCACGGATGTCACTGTGGGGCTGCAGGCCGTGGATGAGTTGCTGATGTTGCAGGCGACGAACGTCGGGTCGAGCTCCCCGGTCTGACTTACCTTCGTAAGCGCGAAGTATCTGTTCGCGTTGGTCCCGGGGGCAACATCCACAGAAACGGAAAGGTTCGCGGCGGTGACCGCCACCCCCGGTGTACGCATGACAACCGGGAACGGGGAATTTGGATCTGCACTGGAGGTGACCCCGGAGACACCGAAGACCCGGCTCCCGCCGGTGGGCAAACTCGTGTACCCGGTCATGACGGCGGTGGTACTGAGTCCGGTCGCACCGGTTGCTCCCGTTTCACCGGTGGCGCCCTGAGGACCTGCGTCACCGGTCACGCCCTGAGGGCCCGCCTCGCCGGTCACGCCCTGGGGGCCTGCCTCTCCGGTAGCTCCCGGGAGTCCGATCGCTCCCTGAAGCCCGGTCGGGCCGATTTCGCCGGCCAGTCCGGTCGCGCCAGGCGGCCCCACCGGTCCGAGGGGGCCAGTCGCCCCCCTCGGCAGCTGTCCCTTCCTGAAATCGACCGCTCGCAGCGAGCGGTTCCTGACCTTGGCCGAGTTGACCGAGTTTTTCCTCAACTTGGCCGCCGTCACCGCCCGATTCTTGATCTGCCTGGTTCCGACGCTGTTTTTCGGGACCTTGATCGCCGCGTACGAAGCACCACCGAGAGCCACGAACAAAGCCATCAGCGCGACCACGTTCGAGAAGGCGGGACGGTCCCACAGCCTTTTCAGCTTCCCTGCAACGACCTTAAGCTTCCCTGGCATGCCCTGACGCTATCGAGCCTGACTTCCCATTTCCAGTCTGGAACGGAACCTGCGTCGTGAACCCTGATGCGTTTAGAAGCCGGTAAAGAAGACTGGTCAGGGTCCGAGCGTGAATCCGAAGTGAACCCCGGTCGACGGCGGCACCCCGCCGGAGACGGTGGTGAACATGACGATCATGGTGTTGGCAGGAATGGTCACTGGCGCACCCGTGTCGACGCAGGTCTTGTTGTTGCCACTGATGATGCACGTGACATTGGTCTGGGTGAGACCCGTCCCGTCATCGTTTGCAGTGGCCACGCTGAAACCCCGATTCACTCCAATACCCGGCGCGGTATCAATGGCAACGGAGAGGCCCGCTGCCTGGACCGGGACCGACGGCGACCGCATCGTCACTGGCAACGGTGCTCCCGGATTGTCGGGAGCCGTGATTCCCGAGACACCGAACACTCTGTTCGCTGTGGTGAGTGTCGTATATCCGGTCATGACCGCGGTGCTGCTGGGCCCCGTATCACCGGTCGAACCCGTGGGCCCTGTCTCACCCTGGAGACCGGTCTCTCCGGTTGCCCCCTGCGGACCGGTTTCACCCTGAAGTCCAGTCGGGCCGGATCCTCCGGTTGGTCCGGCCGGCCCGGGGGCTCCGGTCGCGCCTCTCGGAAGCTGCCCCTTCCTGAAATCGACCGCGAGAAGCGAACGGTTCTTCACCTTGGACGAATTGACGGCGTTCTTCTTCAGCTGTCTGGTCCCGACACTGTTCTTCGGAATCTTGATCGCCGCGTAGGAAGCACCACCGAGAACCAGGAAAACGGCCACCAGGGCGAACAGGTTCGAGAACGACGAGCGATTCCACAACTTCTTCAACCTCCCCCACATGACCCGAAACTATCCGGCCTCCGCGTAAATTGCCAGCCTTGGGCAGATGCCAGACCAGAACGAAATCCCTGGTCACGGGTAAGGATCTTCTTCAGCAGCTGGCGAGCGCGTCCGCGTAGAAGCGGAGGTAATCGTCCCAGTGGGCGTTCCAGTAATCCTCGTCGTGGCCGCCGGGCCAGTTGAGGTGGACGGTGGCATCGTCGCCCGCAGCTTCGAGCGAACCGGCAAGTTGAGTCACCCCGGGCACGAAAGGGTCGCTCTTGCCGGCATCGAGGAAGACCGGCTGGGACGAGAGCGCGCCGGGGTCCGACGCAGCGGTGGCGAGCACATCGTTTTCGTCGAAGTCCTCGGCGTCGTCGAAGGCCCCCGGGGCGGATTCGCCACCGCTCAGGAACAGGGCCGGAGAGTGGCCGCCGACGGCACAGAACCGGTCCGGGTTCTTCTCCGCCAGGTCAAGCGCGCCGAATCCGCCCATAGAGATCCCTCCGATCGCCACCCGGTCCGGGTCGGCCCCGAACTTCTCCGCCATCTGCGGGATCACCTCGTCGGTGACGTAGGTGCCCCAGTCTCCGGTGTCCCGGTCATGCCAGTAGCTGGACTCGCCGCCGTCGGGGAACACCACGATCGGCGCCTCGTCGCCCTGGGCCGCCAGCGCCTCGAAGAACTCCTCGTCGTTCGTGTAGCTGCCGTTGTCGCCGCTGCGGCCATGGAGAAAGACCAGCATGCCGCTCTCGCCGTCACCGGCCCCTTCCGGCACGACCACCGACACCGGGTGATCACCCGGGACCGCCTTCGACTTGATCGAGGTCTCGGTCACGTCCGCCCCGTGCGTGTCGGTCTTCCAGAGGCGGCTGACGTTAAGTCCTGCCCAGACGATTGTCCCCAGCGCTACCAGGATTGCCGCGGCGACGAAGAGCCTTCGCCGTCCGGCGGCTCTGCGCTTCCGTGCTGCGGACCGTCTCCTGTCTCCCCGGGTGGACACGGACAAAAACTAGCCGCACCACCCCGACAGATCAGCTCCGGCCCCACCCGGTCAGAGAATTGCCACTCCAACTACAATGCCGTCTCCCGGGCGCGTAGCTCAGCGGGAGAGCGCTCGCTTCACACGCGAGAGGTCGCTGGTTCGAAACCAGCCGTGCCCATCACCGAAGCCCGTCAATCCGATCGCGGCGACTCCACGGTCCTCATCTCGGCTCTCGAGTTGCCGTCATCTCCGCGGAACTGAACCGATGACAGGCCCTCCAGGACGATCCGGCGGGCCTGCTGGATGGCCTCTTCGATCCGGTCTTCGCTCAGGTAGAAGCCGTCCCGCCTCAGACCGAGGGCGACGGTGCCGTTCCAGGCCCCCCAGAGAAACCGGCTGATCAGTTCGGGATCGACCGAGCTGCGGATTTCGCCCGCGTCGATCGCCGCCTGGACCGTTGCCTCGAACTGCCCGACGATCGCGTCCACCCTGGCGTTCATGCGCTCACTCTGTCCGGGATCGATGGGCGGCGTATCCGTCTCGACTCCATCGAAGGCGAGGAAACGAAAGGCGCCCGGGTGCTCGATGTGAAACCGGAGATAGGCGTCACCGCAGGCGATGACCTGCTCCAGCGGTGACCAGTCCGGGTCGTAAGCCTCCTGCAGGTAGCTTGCGAAGAGTTCAACGGCCCGCTCGACCAGGGCCGCGTACAGCCCGTCCTTGCTGCCGAAGTGCGAGTAGATGGAGCCGACGGCAACGTCGGCTGCTTCGGAGACGTCCTCCATTTTCGTCCTGCGATAGCCAAGCTCGGTGAACGCGTTCTCCGCCGCATCGAGGATCGCGGTGCGGGTCTTGATCCTGCGCCTTTCACCACGGGAACGATTGCTATTTGCAATCAGGTTCATAGTTGAACTATCTTACAAATCAGTCCGGATTCGATGTAATCTCCGGACCTGAGGGCCGAACCCGTCCGAGGAGGGGAAGGTGGAAGACGCAGATGTCGTGGTAGTCGGTTCCCGGCTTGCCGGTTGCGCCGTTGCGGCGCCCGTCGCACGCTCGGGCCGCAAGGTCATCGTGATCGACCGGATGACCTTCCCCTCCGATCAGCTTTCGACCCACCTGCTGACGACCACCGGCGTATCCGAGATCGCGAAGATGGGTGCTTTGCCGAGGGTACTTGCGACCAATCCGACCCGGGTCAGCAAGGCGACCTTCATCTGCGAGGGCATCCCCTGCTCCGAGCGGCTCAGACCGGCCGACGACGGGACCGACTTCGGAATCTGCGTGCCTCGCGACCTTCAGGACATCTGCCTGGTCGAGGCGGCCCGCGAGCAGGGGGCCGACATCCGCGAGAGCTGCACGTTCGAAGACCTGCTCTGGGAGAACGGTCGCGTCGCGGGCATCAGGTACAAGGACGAAAGCGGCGAGCGGCGCGAGGTCCGGGCGACCCTCACGGTCGGCGCCGACGGCCGTCGGTCGAACGTGGCCGCAAGGGCCGGGGCCTGGACCCCCTACCGGATGTCGAAGAACGGTCGCGGACTCGTATTCCGTTACATGGACGACCCGAAGCCGGGAACGAAAGACGCCGACACCTTCATCGTCTGGCGCGAGGACAGGAGCATGGCGTTCGCCTTCCCCTCCGCCCCGGCCGGAAAGCTCCTGGTCCTGTTCATGGGGCATCGCGACGAGGTCTCCGCCGCCCGCAAGGACCCCGAGGGCTATTGGCAGTCGAAACTCGACCAGCATTCGGGAATGAAGGAGCGCGTTTCGGGCGTCGACACCGAAAGCCTCACCAAGGTTCGCTCTACGGGTGATTGCCCGGCGTTCTTCCGCGCTTCTTCGGGGCCCGGCTGGGCACTGGCCGGCGATGCCGGGCACTTCAAGGACCCGGTCACCGGTCAGGGGATGCGAGACGCGATGTGGATGGGACGGACGCTGGCCGAAGGCGTGATCCCCCATCTCGACGACCCGGCCGGAGTTGACAAGGCGACCCGGCAATGGGAGGCCAGCCGGGACCGGCATTGCCTGCCGGCGTACCACACCGCGAATCTGGACACGCGGATCGAAACCCAGTCGGCGGTGATGCGCGAGATCTTCCGGGACGCCGGTCGAAACGAAGAGTCGGACCTGAGCGACATCTTCACCCGCCACCGCACCCAGCAGGAAATCGTCGGCCCGCGACGGATGGTCCGGGCGCTGACCCTGGCCCTGGCCCGCGGAGAGCAGCCAAGGGGCGAAACGATCTCCCGGTCGATCAGGGACCTCCGCACCGAGGTCGCAATCCGGCGGGAAATCCGTGACGACGTTTTCAGGCAGACCCGGACCATCAAGGGCTCCGACCATCCCGGGGTCGAATGGCCTGCCCCGCCCAAGGCTCCGGGGGCCGCGCCAGGGGCGAAAGAAGGACGGCCTGAAGCGGACTCGATGGAGGTTTCATCCTGACCCGGATCTCGGTCATCCAGCCCGCCCTTGCCCTGGGCGAAGTGGAGGCCAATCTCCTCCGCGTCGAGGAACTGATCCGCGACGCCTTTCGAGAACACAGCCCCGAGGTGATCCTCGTTCCCGAAGGCTGTTCGTCGCCCAACGTTTTCGCAAAGGTGCTGCTCGGTTCTGCGCGACCGGTCGATGGCCAGCCGTTCCAGATGCTCACCCGTCTCGCCCGGGAACTCGGATGCGTGATCGGCGGGGGCTTCGTGGCCGTTCGCGGCAACGACACCTTCGGGACCTATGTCCTCGCCGAGCCCGATGGCTCGATCCACCTCCACGACAAGGACATCCCGACCGCATGGGAGAACAACTACTACCGGCGCGGTGACGACGCGGGGGTGGTCCGCTCGAATTCACTCGACTGTCGGGTGGGACTGATGTCCGGCTGGGAGTGGGCCCGCAGCGGCACCTCCCGCCGGGTCCGGCAGGCCGGAGCACAGCTCGTCCTGGGCGGTATGTGCTGGCCTTCGATGCCGACCAACTGGCCGGGCCCGCTGAAACTGCTGACCTCGCGGGAACATCGGATTTGGAAGGAACAGGCCCGGGCCCTGCCCGGACAGGTCGCCCGCATAACCGGCGCACCTGTCGCGATCGCCTCTCATGTGGGACCAATTACGGGGGAAACTCCCCTGATTCCGGGGTTGCGATGGCCGACGACCATGATCGGTGAATCCCAGATCTGCGACCGCGACGGCATGGTTCTCGCCCGCCTCTCGGAAGAAGACGGCGAGGGACATGTCTCGGCCGAAGTTCAACTCGGGGAACCAGCACCGGCCGAGAGCATCCCCGACAGCTACTGGATCCCCCGAATGACCGCGGTGACCCACGTCGCCTGGCATGCCATGAACCTGCACGGTTCACTCAGTTACCGGGCACGACATGCCCGGAAGGGATTCCCCTGGCAGGACTGGCCCTCCGGTGACCTTCCGGACGAGATACCCGCGTCCGACCCCGCTGCGCCACCGTTCGCATCCTCATAGCCAGACCAACGGGAACCGGTTATGCGGGTTCTCGTCAAAACGATCCCGAGCGTTCATACTCGGTCCATGGCGGAGACAGAGGAAGTCGACTTCATCCGGATGCTCGAGACCCACCGGGCGCGGATGTTCGCCCGGATGATGAGCAACCTGCCGAAGGGCCCGCGCTGCGCCGTCTGCCGCGCTCCCTTCGAAGGGTTCGGCGGCAAGATGATGGGCGCGGTCGGTTTCACCCCGTCCCGAAAAAACCCGAATCTCTGCAGCCGCTGCTTCGAGATGGCCCCCATGGGAGGCCAGGAGATGGAGGTCGGGATCCTCTTTGCCGACATCCGGGGATTCACCTCGATGGCCGAAGGCCAGAAGCCCGACCAGGTGGCCGGGTTGCTCAACCGCTTCTACGCCGAAGCGGTGGATGTCCTCTGCCAGCATGCGATCGTGGACAAGCTGGTCGGTGACGAAGTGATGGCCCTCTACCTGCCCGGAATATTCGACGGCAACCCGGCCAGCAACATGGTCGCCGACGCCAGGGACTTTCTCGAGGCAGCCGGCTACGGCGATGCCGAGCCCTGGGTTGAAGTCGGGGTGGGGCTGGATTTCGGCACCGCCTTCGTCGGCAACGTCGGGGCCGGGGACGTCAAGGACTTCACCGCGATCGGGGACGTGGTGAACACCGCATCCAGGCTCCAGTCGGCTGCCGCTCCGGGTGAGATCGTGATCTCGACCCGCGTCGCCGAAAGAGCCGAGGAGGCGGTTTCAGACGCTTTGCCACGGGAACTTTCGCTGAAGGGCAAGAGCGTCCCCGAACAGACCATGGTCCTTTCAACCGATCGGAGATCCAATGAGTGATTCGCAAACCACAGTCAGCAACCTCGGTGTCGTGATGTTCACCGTGTCCGATCAGGACGAAGCGGTCGCCTTCTACACCGGGAAGCTCGGATACGAGGTTCGCAGCGACGTCAGTTTCGGCGAGAACGGCGACATGCGCTGGGTCGAGGTGGCGCCGCCCGGGTCGATGGCACGTCTTGCGCTCAACGAGCCGATGCAGGGTCAGCCCGGCGGCGGCATGATCGGAGTCGAAACCGACGACGTGCTGGGCGAGCACGCGATGCTTTCGGCGGCCGGCGTCGACGTCGACCCGGAGCCAATGCAGACCCCCGGGGCGCCCCTTATGTTCATGCTGCGCGACCCCGACGGGAACACCGTGGTCGTGGTCGAATCCCCGGAAGCCCGGGACTGAACGGACCCGATGGTCGCATCGGTGTTCATCCGGCGGCTCAGGGAGGGCGCGACCTTCGAGGATTTCATTCGGGAATGGGAGGCCGAAAAGGGCTTCGGCGTCCCGACCCGGGTGATCAACGCCCCGAGCCTCCAGGACCCGCGGGACATCATTTCGATCGGCTTCATCGATGTCAGCCCCGAAGAAATGGCCGAGTGGTTCGCAAAGCCGCAGGAGTCCGAACAGGTGCGTCACGACCGGATCGACACGGTCATCGAATCCACCACCCTCAAGTGCCAGTACGAGGTGCGAACCGAATACGACATTACGGACATTCCGAGACCGGTTCCCTTCGATTCGCCGGAGAGCCTGTTCGCGGTGATGCGGCCCGAATGAACCGGTCCCGATCGGGTTTTTCCCGACCCCGGTAGAGAACCCGCCCCGGTCCGGTTTCACAGGGCCTATGCTGAAGGTGTGAGTGCGGCACAGCCAATGTCCCATACGGACGCAGCCTGGCTCCACATGGACCAGCCGACCAACCTGATGGTCATCACCGGCGTCAACTGGTTCGAAGAGACCCCCGACTGGGACCGGTTCAGGGAACTCGTGAGGGAACGGTTCGTCGAGCCCTACCCGAGATTCCGCCAACGCGTGGTGGAAGGCCGGCCGCCGCTCTCGGGACCGCACTGGGAGGATGACCCGCACTTCGACATCAACCTCCACCTCCACCGCGTCGCCCTGCCGGAGCCGGGGGACCGTGATGCGTTGGCGAACCTGGTCGCGGACATCACCTCAACCCCCCTCGATCCGGCGCAGGCGCTCTGGCAGATCTACATGGTCGATGGGTTCGGCGACGGCGCCGCGGCGATCTACCGGATACACCACTGCATCGCTGACGGAATCGCCCTTTCCAGAGTGCTGCTGTCCCTGGCCGACGAGGAACCCAGGGGAGACTCCCGGCCGATCGAAGACAGTCCAGAGCCAGACCACTCGAACGAAGGGGGCGGTGCGCTGTCCCGCCTGACGGGGCCGGTGCGTGGCGCAGCCTCTGCGGCAGCCGGAGCGGTCGGAGCAGTTGCTCACGAGTCGCTTGAAATCGCGAAGAGCCCTTCCCACCTGCTGGACATCGCTGCCGCCGGACGGGAGGACACTGACGCCCTTTCGAAAGTGCTTCTTCGCGGAAACGATCCGGAAACCGCCCTCAAGGGCAAACTCGGCGTCTCGAAAGGCGTTGCGTGGTCGAAACCAATCCCTCTCGCCGACGTGCTCGAGACGGGTCACGCAACCGGCAACACCGTCAACGACATGGTCATGGCCGCCGTAACGGGGGCCTTCCGTCGCTACCTCGAACGCAGGGGGGAGTTCGTTGAACAGTTGACCGCCATGGTGCCGTTCAACCTGCGGGCACCTGACGAACCTCTTCCGGCAACTCTCGGAAACCGGTTCGGTCTTGTCTTCCTCGACCTCCCGGTCGGAACGTCGAGCCGCAACGCCCGGCTGCTCAGGATCCACAAGAGCATGAAGAAGATCAAGCGGTCCAATGAGGGGATCGTGTCTTACGGCGTCCTCGACGTGATGGGCCGGGCACCCGAGGGGTTGGAACAACGTGTGATCGACCTGTTCACGGCGAAGAGCACCGCGGTTGTCACGAACGTTCCCGGTCCACGCGAGCCGGTCTACATCGCGGGTACCCCGATCTCCGGCGTTCTTGTCTGGGCACCTTGCTCCGGCAACGTCTCGATGACGATCTCCATATTCAGCTACGCCGGTGAATTGACCGTGGGGTTGATGGCAGACGCCGGGCTGATCGAGGATGCCGGGGAACTCGTCGCCGACTTCGAAACCGAGCTTTCCAGTTTGCTCGAGCTGGATCCGGAGCCGTAGTCCCGGGCAGCCCCGGGCCCGGTCAGGTTTGCAAGGGATTTCCCTTTCAGCGGCAGGAATGCCGTGAGCTTTGCCGAGGAGGGATCTACCCTGCTCGCTCGATGGATGGAGTAAGCGAAGATTTCAGCGGATTGCCGGAGTACAAGTCCCGGGGGGAGCGAAACGCCGAACGGGTGGAACGCCGGTTCAGTCAGCGCCGCAACAACCCCTACCGCGGCCACCGGACCCGGGTGATCCTGGTCGGCGGCTTCGTGGTCGCCCTGATCCTGCTGACCATGTCGCTGATCGTGCTCTACGTCCCTACCCCGTATCTCGGTACCAGCCACGGCTCGCTGGCCAGCTCGATCGGCAGCTCCTCGGCGCAGGATTGCCGGCCCGGCGGCAGCGGATGGATCTGCCGCAAGGAGACCGGCGGGACCGTTGCCCGTTACGACGTCAAGGTCGACTGGGCCGGATGCTGGACGGGAGAGCTGATGGGCTCAACCGCCGCAAGCGGAAACGCGAAGCCGGAGATCTCCGGTTGCGTTTCGATCATCGATCACCTCAGGGCTGGCTGAAACCCGATTCGTCGAGCCGGTCCAGTACCGCCGACGGAACCGCCATGTCGGCATATGCGGCGCTCTTGTCGAGCTGGATCGGGGTCAGCCTGACCGGGCTGATGTAACCGGTTACCCGGTCCATCGGGACGGTCACCCGGGAGACCCGGTTGCCGATGTTTCCTTCGATCGAACCGACGGCCCGGCCGCTGATGCGGTCGATCTTCTCGACGATGCCGATGTGGCTGGTGCCGTAGGCGACCAGGTAACCGGGCTTGGCGCGATAGGAGAAGTAACCGTTCTTAGTCGCCCAGTTGGTCAGGTCGCGGACCTGCACGCCCACCCTGGTCCCGTCGTATGAGCGCCAGAGGATTCCCGTTCCCAGATAGGCCTTGAAGCCGGCGTGGTTCCAGATCCAGGTCGAGAATGCGGCACACCACTGGTTGGCGATGCTGTACGGGGCGATCTTGCCCTTGCCGTTTCGGTAACGGGGGATGTTGTTGCCGCGCCGTTCGACCACATTCCGGGAGAGCTCCCGCTGGGCGAGCGTCAGGATCTTTCCGATCTTCGGGCTGGTGGTCGGCCCGGGAAGCGTGATCCCGCCGCCAGTACGGCTGGCGGCGTGTGAACCCGACGGGAGAATGAACAGGGCGGCGGCCACGAATGCGACCAGCCAGGAGTGGCGGCGAAAAGCGAACATCAGCCCCGAAGAATCTCAGGCTTTGTTAAACGGGGGTCCGTGAACCCCCGAAATGGGAGCTTCCATGCAGGTTTCAGGGGGCAAGCCGGGTGATGTCCCAGCCTCCGCATTCCCCGTCCCGCGTATAGCGAAACCGGTCGTGCAGCCTGGCTCCCCGGCCCTGCCAGAACTCGATTTGCCACGGATCCACGACGAAGCCGCCCCAGTGTTCCGGCCTGGGGATCTCGCCTTCTCCGAATCGCTCCGTGGCCTCGTCGACCAGCGCTTCGAGCGTGTCCCTCCCGTCCGGCATGGGCCGGCTTTGCGGAGAAGCCCAGGCGCCGATCTGGCTTGCGCGGTCGCGGCTGGCGAAGTACTCGTCGGAGGCTGCGCCGTCCAGCCGCCTGACCTCTCCGCGGACCCTGACCTGACGATCCAACGGGGCCCAGAAGAAAACCAGTGCCGCATGTCCGGATTCGTCGAGCTGGCCGGCCTTCACACCCTCATAGTTGGTGAAGAAACGAAAACCGTCGTCACCCGCGCCTTTCAGCAGAACCATCCGGGCATCGGGCCGGCCCTCCCCGTCGACCGTGGCGACGGTCATCGCCTCGGGAAGCGGCATCACCTCGCCGGCCGCATCGAACCAGATCCTGAACTGGGCGATCGGGTCCGGGTCGAGATCGTTCCTTGAAAGCGGTGAGCGCTCAGGTGATTGGAAAGTCACGGCCCAAGCCTATTTGGCCGGTTCAGTTCAGAGTCGGGTCATCCGGCATCGTGGCCAGCAGCGCGTAGTCGCCTCCCGGCCGCCGGACCACATCTGCCCAGAGATCACCTTCGGAGAAGACATCATCCGGATCGAAGTCCGAGATGATCCAGGAATCCCGCTCGACCTCCCCTTCGAGTTGCCCGGGGCCCCAGCCGGCATGGCCGACGAACACCCGCGCCCGCGAGAACTCGGCGTCGCCGTCGGGATCGACCACCCCGATGCTGCCCTCCACCACCCCGGCCGACTCGCCGGGATTGTTGAAATCACCGAGGACGACGATCGAATCGGGGCCGACCGGACCGCCGACCCAGAGGGGAGCGCCCTGCTCGACCAGAGGCCCGAGGTCGGGAACGAGCTCCGCGACTTCGGTGTCGGCCCGCCGGTTCAGAATCACCCCGAACGCTCCCTGCTCCGTGTGCTCGACGACCAGGACCACGGTCCGACGAAAGAAATCGAAAAGGCTCGGTGCGGCTACCAGCAAACGTCCCTTGAGCGACTCCATGCTCCGACTATAGGACCCGGTTCGGCGTCTCGCGAACGACCGCTTGCCGCGAACAACTCGCTCAAAGCGGGAAATCGCCCGATCCTGTAGGCTCATTCGCCGCACTATGGGCAGATACACAGGACCAAAAGAAAAGCTTTCCCGCCGTGAAGGCGTAGATCTCGGACTCAAGGGTGAACGCGCCCTTGGCGGCAAGAGCGCCATGGAGCGCCGCCCCTACCCGCCCGGCCAGCATGGCCGTGGCCGGCGCCGTGCTTCCGAGTTCTCGGTCCGTATGCGTGCCAAGCAGCGCGCCAAGGCAATGTACGGCCTGCGCGAGAAGCAGTTCGCGAAGCTCTTCGACCGGGCCAACCGTGAAGAGGGCATGGCCGGCGAGAACCTGATGCGCCACCTCGAGTCGCGCCTGGACAACGTCGTCTACCGCCTAGGCCTCGCCGCGACCCGCGCCCAGGCCCGCCAGTTCGTCGTCCACCAGCACATCCAGGTCAACGGCAAGCGTCTCGACCGTCCCTCCTACGAGGTTTCGGCCGGCGACGACATCGCCGTCAAGCCCGGTTCGGCGATCGAGCCGATGGCCCGCCAGAGCACCGAGTCGGCAGGTCCGACCCCGGCCTGGCTGCTGGCCGACCATGACGGCCTCAAGGGCACGGTCAACCGTCTGCCCGACCGCAACGACATCGCCGCTCCGATCGAAGAGCGCCTGATCGTCGAGCACTACTCGCGCTAGACACCGCGAGAAAAGCAGAACTTCAAAGGGCTCCGGAAAACCGGGGCCCTTTCTCTTGCATCCCCGTGCCCGGTGGTGTAGCCGCGGGGCCGGCGGCAGCGATTCAAAGAACCGGCTCACCTCAGGCATTGCTGCAGCGCCCGGTGGTGTACCTCCGAAACCGTCGCGCTTCGCGCTCCCCATCCAGAGGTTTCGGAAGCACACCACCGAACCCTGCTCAATTGCCCGGGGGCGCATGACCGACCCCACGGCTAGCGAGGCTTCCCCGAGGCATGCCAGAACCCACCTTCAGCGGGTCGTGCACAGGG
>JAGQUR010000014.1:24049-39061 GCA_020438395.1 Solirubrobacterales bacterium
GTGGTTCCTGGGCGCGTTGCCCGGGCCGCTCGGGTTACTCGCCGCCGGTTAGCTGACCCTTGGCCAGTTCAAGGGCGACGGTCAGGAGGCCGACGACCGAGAGGGGATCGGAGGAATCCGAGACAAGCTGCACGTGCATCGTCTGCTCGTCGATTCCGGCATCCTCGCTGAGTACCGCCGAGATGACCAGCTGGTCGAGTCGGGCGCCGGGCGTGTCACGCTCGACCTGTTCCATCAACTCCTGGGCCAGTGCTCCGATTCTTGCCGACGGCGACTGCTCCGGTTCATTGCTCATGCAGTCACCCTACCGCCCGCACCCGATCGGGCCGGTCGTCGCAAAGCTCTGAAACACTGAGCCGGTGAATCGCCCCCGCGCCGCAATTCTCGCGGCGATCACCGGCTTGGCCCTGCTGGCCCTGACTCTCCCTGCCACCAGCGCAGCGGACGATGCCGCGAGCAGGAACGAGAACACGGCGATCCTCGTCCTGATCCCCCAGGACACGGAAACTCCGCCCTCATACAGCGAGGAAATAGCAGATGGATTCGCCGACTTACCTCAGCTATCGGTCGGTCTCGTTTCGGCGACCCAGGGCTCCTACCGGCGGGAACAGGCCCTGCTGGACATAAGCCAGGGCACCCGGGTTTCCCGTTCGACCTATGACCCTTCCGAGGTGCCGCCGGTGGGCCTGGCCCGGATGGTCGGCGGAGGGGGTGTAGTCAAGGGATGGGACGCGATCCTGGACCGGGCAAAGACCGCTCCCCAGACGATCGAGCCCGGTCTGCTCGCCAGCTCCATCCCCGGTGGGGCCGCCTATGTGGGAGACGCGACCAAGCTGCAGGAAACGGTCATCCCGGCGACCAGCCGGCTCGGGTTCGTCTCATCCCTTTCGCTGGCCGACACCACCGACACCGCCCGGCGCGCGATCAGGGAGTCGCGCCGTTACCGGCTGGTCGTGGTCGCCACCTCCCCCGGCCGCAACGGCCTCCGCGAACTGAGGCAGATCCTCCACACGCGCCGGCCGGGCCAGCTCGTGATCGCCACCCAGACCCCGCCTCTGGCCGGGATCCTGCCGCTGCTGCCGATCGCCGCGGCCGGGCTGGGCGAGAACGCGGGCGATCCGGTCGACCCCGAGGGCAAGGGGCTCAGGTCTGACACAACCAACCTGCCGGACCTGGTTGCCGGAATCGACATCGCCCCGACCATCCTCGACCACCTCGGCCTGACGATTCCCGATGCGATGACCGGCAAGCCTTTCCGGGCTGAAGGCGAGAGGGACCCGGAAGCGCTGACACCCTTCCGCGACCGGCTTGACGTTCTCGGACCGCGGCGGAACGCCGCCCTGGCTTTCGTCTTCGTCGGCTGGCTGATCCTCTATCTGGCCGCCGGGGCAATACTGGGGCGTGAGCGGGCCGCGCGGCGGGTGCGGAGGATCGGCGGTCTGTCGATCCTCTGGATCCCGACCGTGATCCTCGTCCCGGCCGCCCTCGGCAACCCGTCGGCCGAGGTCGAGTACACCCTGATCGCGGGTCTCGCCCTGTTGTTCGGGTTCCTTTCGGACCGGTTCCTCGACTGGCCCCGTGCGACCATCGTGCCCGCGGTCGTCGGGCTCGGCGCCATCACGATCGACCTCGTCCTCGGCTCGCACCTGATCACCAGGTCCATCCTCGGGCCGAATCCGGGATACGGATCACGCTTCTACGGGGTGGGGAACGAACTCAAGCCCGCACTCATGGTGCTCCTGCTCGCCGGCCTTGCTGCCGCCCTGACCGGCAAGCCGAAATCGAGGAAGAACGCCGCGATCGTGCTCGGCTTCGGGCTCGGCCTGGGGATCATCCTGGGCTCGGGACGCCTTGGGGCGGGAGTGGGTGCGGCGATCATCGTCGCCTCGGCGACGGCGGTGGCCGCCCTGATGATGCTTCCGGGCAGGCTCACCTGGAAGCGGGGTGCGATCCTGGTCGCCGCCCCGGTCATCGGCCTGGCGCTGCTCGCCGTCCTCGACCTGACGACAGCAGGGGGCCAGGGCCACTACAGCTCGGTGCTGTCGGGAGGCGAGAGCAGCTTCCTCGATGACGTTCGCCGGCGAACCACCTTGGCCTGGCAGCAACTCTGGAACGGCAACATGCCGGTGATCACCCTGACCTGCCTGCTTGCCGCTGCCTTCGCGATCCGCAACCGGGAGATGTTCAGGCCGTGGGCAGGCCCGATCTGGCCGGCCGCCCTGGTCGGCGGTCTGGCGGGCGGACTGATCGGATCGTTCACCGAAGACTCGGGCCCGCTGCTGATCGTGGTCGCGACCATCACCCTGACCGGCGTTTGCGCCTACCTCCTTGGACGCCCGGACGACTCGCGGATAGCATCGGGTGAGTCCCCCCAACGACAGGAGTGAAAGTGGCTGTTACAGGTACCGACTTCGTCACCATCCCGATTCAGGACTTCGAGCGCTCGAAGGCCTTCTACCGGGACACGCTCGGCCTCGAGGAGAGCAAGCAGTGGGGCGATCTTCCGGCGCAGGAATACGAGACCGGCAATCTGACCATTGCGATCATGGACCCGACCGCCTTCGGCCAGGAATTCCGTCCCGCCGGTGGCAGCAGCGTCGTGCTTCAGGTCGATGACTTCGAGGCATCGAAAGCAGACCTCGAGGGCAAGGGCGTCGAATTCGTCACGGACACAATCGACAGCGGGATCTGCCATCAGGCCTATTTCAGGGATCCGGACGGCAACGTCCTCGGGATTCACCACCGCTACGCCCACTGACCGCAGGAGTCCGGCCCGAACCGGACAAACCCGCCCGCAACCGTCGTTTTCCCGCAACAGCGTGGGTGAATTGCAGATGCCCGAGTCGTCCGGCGAAGACCGGACGACATGAGGACATATGACGGAGGGGGTGGGATTCGAACCCACGGTACGCCGTAAGACGCACAACGGTTTTCGAGACCGCCCCATTCAACCGCTCTGGCACCCCTCCGGGGGGACTGACAGGCTAGCGATTCGGGCCCGGTCACGGCACCTTCGGCCACGGTTCTCGGGTACCCTTCCCTGTCCCCGGAGAGGTGTCCGAGCGGCTTAAGGAGCGCGATTGGAAATCGCGTGGGCGGGATCTCTCGCCTCGTGGGTTCGAATCCCACCCTCTCCGTTACATCCGTATGTCGTCCGGTCCGGGCCGGACGACCACGGCCTCTGCCTGCCGGGTGTCAGCGGCGGCTGGCGAAGAATTTCCTGAGGAGGTCCCCGCACTCCTGTGCGAGGAGGCCAGACTCCACTTCGGGGCGGTGGTTCAGGGCCGGATCGTCGAGGATGTCCATGATCGAACCGGCCGCGCCAGCCTTGGGATCCGTCGCCCCGAAGACAACCCGCGGAATCCGGGCCAGGACGATCGCTCCGGCACACATCGCACAGGGCTCCAGGGTCACGTAAAGGGTTGTGTCCGGCAGTCGCCAGCCACCAAGGGCGGCGGCCGCTTCGCGAATCGCGATCAATTCGGCGTGAGCAGTGGGGTCGCGGTCGATTTCCCGACGATTTCCGGCCACGGAGAGGGGGATTCCATGCCTTGCGACGACCGCTCCGATCGGGACATCATCGTGCTGCTGTGCCTCCCGGGCGGCATCCAGGGCGAGCATCATCATCTCCTCGTCACCTGCGCGGGAATCGAACGGACCCTCTTCCGGTTCGGAAATCACCGATTCAGGGTAAGTCATGGGGCAGGGCGGGGATCCGCCCTTTCCGGAGCATGAGCAACCCGAGGGGGTCTTCGGTGTTCTTTATGTACCGGCTTTCCCCCGCCGCCACCCCTTGATGCAGACAGCCCGCCTCAGCCTCGCGCTTTTCAGCGCCCTGCTGGCCGCCACCTGTGCGGTCGTGCTCGGCCTGCCTGCGACGGCACCGGCCGACGAGACCAGCCCCGTTTCGGACCCCGTGGCCGGGCAATCAACAACTGTGCTCGATGACGGGTCGACCGCGATCGCCGGCGAGATCCTGGTCGGCTACAGCGGCGAGAGCGCGCCCCAGACCGTCCAGATTCCCGACTCGGCCGACCCTGCGGCGGTTGCCGAGAAGGTGGAAGATTCGACCGGCGTGCAGTACGCGATTCCGAACTACGTCGCCAGCTCCTCGGGCTGGGTCCCCAATGACAACGGCAAGAACCCCCGACGGCGGGGCAAGTGGGGCGGCTGGCGCAGCAAACAGTGGAACTTCCTTCCCTGCCTGAGCATCTGCCACAACTCCCTCCCTTCGAACCGGGCCCAGTCGCGCGGCGGTATGAACGTGATCCGGGCATGGCAGAACATGCGGCGGGCCGGGCGGGCGGGAGCCGCCGGAGTGAAGGTCGCCGTGATCGACAGTGGTATCGCCTACCGCAAGTACGGACGCCGTTTTCATCGCGCGCCTGACATCGGTGCCGGGCGTTTCCTCCCCGGCTACGACTTCATCGACAACGACCGGTTGCCGCTCGACCTCTTCGGACACGGAACCCATGTGTCGATGACGATCGGAGAGCAGACGAACAACCGTCGCGGGCTGACCGGGATCGCCTACCGGTCGAAGCTGATGCCGGTGCGGGTACTCGACGCCTACGGCGACGGCAATACCGCGGACATCGTGAACGGGATCCGCTGGGCGACCAACCACGGGGCGAGAGTCATGGTGATGTCGCTGAACTTCACCTGCGGCCTGGAGATCCCGCCCCTGGAACAGGCCCTGAAGCAGGCCTGGCGCAAGGGGGTAGTCCTGGTCGGCTCTTCAGGCAACATCGGAAACGAAACCTGCCCCTCGCTGCCTGCCACGTCGCCGGAAGTGATCTCGGTTGGCGGCACCACGGAGTCCGGCTGCGTTGCCAGCTACACGTTCAGGAGCTCGGCCATTGACATTGCGGCTCCAGGCGGCGGCAGCGACCGGGAAGACTGCCCCTGGAAATCCCGCAACCGGCCGATCCTGCAGCTGGCGATGGTCGCCCATGACCCGAGCTGGTTCGCGATCGAGCCCAGGTGGGTCGGTACCTCGATGGCCGCGGCGCATGTAGCCGGGGCGGCGGCGGCCGTGATCGCTTCCGGAGTGCTCGGCGACAAGGCCGGCCCGGGAAGAGTGGCGGAGCGGCTCGAGAAGACCGCCCGCCTGCCCGCCTACGCCGCGGGTGATTCCGCCTCCGGCTTCGGCGCCGGCATAGTCAACCTCGGACGCGCAACAAACCCCTCCGTCAGCACCGGCTGATTCGGCTTGCCGGACCCGTCCGGCCCGCTCTCAGATTCCGGCCAGGACCGCGGCCAGGTCCTCCTCGACGTCGGTCTGGAGTTTCACCTCGGCCCGCTCGTCCCACGGTGTCGGGCCCTGGGTGACCAGAGCAACCTTGCCTCCCGCCCGTGCGGTTTCCCCGGGCAGGGCCGCCACAGGAAACACCTCCAGAGAGGTGCCGACGCAGAGCAGAAGGTCCGCCCCCGAAGCCAGATCGAAGGCCCGGTTTATCGCCTCCTCGGGAAGCATCTCCCCGAACAGGACGACGTCGGGCTTGAGGGGCTCGCCGCAGTCGCAGCGCGGGATCCCGTCCTCCGATTCGGAAAGCATTTCCACCACCCTGTCCAGCTGTTCCCGGGCGCCGCAGCTGAGGCAGGACGAGGTGCGGATCGTCCCGTGGAGCTCGATCGGTTCGGAGGTACCGGCCTTCTGGTGGAGCATGTCGATGTTCTGGGTCAGGACCGCGTCCAGCAGCCCGTCCTGCTCGAGCCGGGCCAGTGCCAGGTGGGCCTGATTCGGCTCCTTGTCGGCCAGCATGCCGAATCGCTGGCCGTAGAACTCCCAGAACCGGCCCGGGTCACGACGCCACGCGTCGATGTGCGCGACCTCCATCGGGTTGACGTTTTCCCAGAGGCCGCTGCCGGCCGAGCGAAAATCGGGGATGCCCGACGGGACCGAGATCCCCGCCCCGGTCAGGGCGACAACGGAGTTCGACTCCTTGATCAGCCCGGCAAGCCGGGCTGCGTCAGTTTCGGCCAAGGCCTGCCCTCAGGTGGTGCGGGCGATGAAGACGCTGCAGGGAGCGTGGTGGGAAACCTTGTTGGGCACCGATCCCAGCAGGAAGCGACGTGCCCCGGTCATGCCCTTGTTGCCCACCACGATCAGGTCGGCGTCGAGATCCTCCGCAACCTTGAGGATTGCGTCCGCCGGATCACCGTCCATCGGGTGCCGGCCGATCTCGACATCGAAATCGGCGGCAATCGACGCTGCGCCGTCGAGCGCAAAATTGACGTCCTCGCGCGGCCCGAATTCATGGGAGACATCCGACGGGGCGCCGCTCGTCTCCTCCTTGGAGCGACGGTCGGGCACCGGCTCGTAGGCGCTCACCACGTCAAGCGAGGCACCAGACATCTGGGCAAGCGCCGCCGCCTGACGGATCGCCTCCCGGGCCGAATCCGAACCATCCGTACCGACAACTATGCGATTGAACAGGGACATTGGCCTCCGATCGTCGTGGGCGGTCACCGGCATCCTACCCCCGGCATCACCCTTATCTGGGAAACTCCTGCTTTGGCAGACCCTGAAAGTCGGGCCCGAAGATTTCGGTTGGCGTGGAAAGCAGCTGAATCGTGCCGATGGTCACGGAAGCGACCAGGAAGACGCAGATCACGATCATCAGGATTCTCCAGTTGGTCGGCATGAGTCGCAGGGTACGAGAATGAGACTGAAGATGACATCGGAAGCCAGCACATGAACGCGAAACGGGCCGTGCCAAAGGGACTCGAAGAAGTGGCCGACGGAGTCTGGCTGCTGACCGGCGACATCAAGAAGGCGATGAACATCTACTTCATCGAAGGACCGGACGGGGAGATCGTCCAGTTCGATGCGGGAACCAGGCCAATGACAAAGAGGAACCGCCGGGCGATCGAAGAATTCGGGGGAATCGACCGGGTGGTGCTCGGCCACGCACACGCCGACCACCGGGGCACGGCCCCCGGCCTCGGCGTTCCCGTCTGGTGCCATCCCGACGAGGTGGCCGATGCGACCTCGAGCGCCTCGATCGCCCCCTACATGAATCTCAGGGAACTGGAGTTCGCTCCGGTCCGCTGGATCTATCCCTTCCTGCTTCGCCGCTGGGACGGCGGGCCGGTCGAGATCGCCGGCACCGTCGAGGAGGGCGATGAAGTCGCCGGATTCAAGGTGATCCACTTCCCCGGCCATGCCCCGGGCCTGATCGGCCTCTGGCGCGAATCGGACCGGGTCGCCGTGGTCAGCGATGTCGTTTACTTCGTTGATTCGGCCCGGCTGAAGCCGCTACCGGAGGGCGAGGCCTCGGTACCGCATCCGGCCTGGGCCTGGGACCATCAGAAGGCCAAGGAATCCGTGCGCAAGCTGGCCGCACTGAATCCCAGGGTGGTAGCCGCCGGCCACGAGCATCCGCTCCGTGGTGACGACCTGAGCGACGTGCTGCTGAGAGCAGCCGACAAGTACTGATCAGGGGAGTCCCGGCCGCGGATGTTCTACAGCTGGCTTCCCATGCTCCTGATCGTGGCGGGGTCCCTGGTGATCGGCCGGGCGATAACCCGCGCCTGCGGCCAGGAGAAATGGTGGGGAATCGAGCCGGCCGTCGGGTTCGCCGCGCTGATGGCTGTCGAAGGGCTGCTGGCCCGGGTGCCGGGCACCAAGGCGGCCCTGATCGCCGGCCTTCTCGCCCTGACGGCGGCCAGCGTCTGGGTCCTCAGGAAACCGGGCCGGGACGACCTGCCCGGTTCGGTCTTCTTCTGGGTCGCCGGCCTGGTTGCGGCGCTGATCCTGACCATTCCCTTCGCGGTGACCGGCCACTGGGGGCTCCTGGGCATGGGGTACAACAACGATCTCGGCCTGCATCTGGCCTGGGCCGAATGGCTCCGGTCCGGCTTCGGCACCGAGCCGAGCGACGGCTACCCGCTCGGCCCCCACGGGCTCGTCGCGGCACTATCCACGATCCCCGACTTCGCCCTCGGCCGTGTGTTCATCGCCCAGGTCGCCGCGATCGCCGTGCTCACCGTGATGACCGCCTGGGCCGCGGTCGAACCGCTGGGACGCTGGCGCCGCCTCCTTGCGGCCGTCCTGGTCGGCTTGCCGTACCTGATGGTCTCCTACTACGCCCAGGCGGCCTTCAAGGAACTGGCCACGGCGATGTTCCTGCTTGCGTTCGTGATCGCCCTGCCCCGGCTCACCCCCTTACCGCCAGAACGAAGGTTCCGGGCGGTCTTCCCCCTGCTGGTTCTCCTGCTGGGGATCATCTTCACCTACAGCTTCCCCGGGCTCGCCTGGCCGGCTGCCGCCCTGCTGGCCTGGCTCCTGGCTGATCCGGATTTCCGTACTCGCCTCCACCCCCGGGCCGTCTGGGCCTGGCTGAAGCGGCCCGCGGTCTGGATCTCGCTCGTCGTCGGCCTCGGGCTGGTCGCTGCGCTGGCCTTCCTCGGACCTTTCGGGTTCGGTGACGCCTTCTCCGAGGTGGCCGCCAGCAACGCCTTCGGGCCCGTGTCGGTTCTCGAGGGACTCGGCATCTGGCTCACCTCCGATTACCGCCTCGCCGGCAATCTCGACACGCCGGTGCCCGGACTGCTCGGTGCCATCTCGGTGCTGGCGCTCCTGGTCGCGCTCTGGTGGTGGAGGAAGCAACCCCGCTCGCCCTATCCCCTGGCCTTTCTGGCCTGTGCCGCCCTCTACCTGATCTCCCTGCCCTGGGTCGGCGACTACTCCCTGGCCAAGGCGCTTGTGATCGCGGCGCCGGTGACCATGGTGGTGATCCTCA
Source organism: Solirubrobacterales bacterium (assembly GCA_020438395.1). Classification (GTDB taxonomy): domain Bacteria; phylum Actinomycetota; class Thermoleophilia; order Solirubrobacterales; family 70-9; genus 67-14. The sequence goes on from JAGQUR010000014.1 coordinate 32,797, forward strand.
CCGCCCTGCTGAGCGGTCCGAAGGGCGGGTGGAAGCCCAGCCAGGGAATGGACTTCGGAGCCTGGGTCACCCTCGCCACGGTCTTCGTGGTCGGGGCACTTGCTTCGAGCCTGATCGTCCTGCGCGACGCTTCCGTGGCTCCGCCCGGCCACGCGAAGGAACTTGGAGCCTTCAAGAAGGAAGTCCGGGGCAAGACGGTGCTCTACGCCGACCAGGACCGGTTCGCCCCCTACTACCTGACCGGGGCGAAGGTCTCGGTGCCGCTGGCCGAATTCCCCGACTCGAACGTCGTCGAAAATCCCAAGAAGCCCTTCCAGGGGGACACCGGTCAGGGAGTGATCGATTTCGATTCCTTTGATGGCGAGAGTCTCCAGAACTTTGATTTTGTGATTACTTCCTCGGCCGCCTTCCAGAGCGAGGCGCCGCCGTTCTTCGAGGAAGTGGACCGGACCAACTCGTACATCCTCTGGCAGCGGATCGACGATGCGGTGAACCGCCCGATCCTCAACGAATCCACCCTCCCGGCCCGGCTGGTCGACTGCAGCCAGGGTGGCGGGGCGTACTTCTCGACCGAGGTCCAGGGAACCGCGACGCTCTTCCCGAAGACCGTCCTCGCGCTCCGCGACCAGTGGCAGCCCTCGCCTGATCTCAAGCCGGGCGAGTCGGCCAGCATGACCCTGGACCTGACTCCCGGGTTCTGGTGGCTGTCGATGCAGTACTTCACGCCCCGCGGGTTCACCCTGACCACCGACACCGGATTCAGCCGCATCTTCAAGCCTGCCATCGACGGCCAGCGCCTGGCCAACCAGGAAACCGGAAGCAATGGCCAGTACTGGCAGGCCGGCGTGATCGAAGTGAAGAAGGCGGGGCCGGTGACCATCACCGTCAACGCGAAGGATGCATCGACCATCCAGCGGCTGACCGGTTATTCGCGAAAAACCAAACTGGGCAGGGTCGCGGCGATGCACGGCCAGGGCCGGCGGAAGGTGGCGATGAACCAGATCTGCGGCCAGTGGGTCGACTGGTTCCGGCGGGTCCCGATCTCCATCTTCCGGCAGAACGACACGAAGCAGTTGAAAGCCGAACGCCGGAAGGCACTGCGGGAAGCGCGCGCCTTCAACCGGGTCGTCGGTTCCGGGAACGTCGGCGAAGACTGATTCCCCCTTCCCGTCTGGACGGCGGGCGCAGCGCCGGGTCGAAAATCAGGACAAATCGTTAACAACGGTGAATCCGGGGGGCGGTTTGATTGCGCAATGGCCGAGACCGGACCTCTGGACGCTGCCCCCTCCACGCTTGCCCCGCCGGACCCCCATGTCGTGGTCCTGTTCGGGGCTTCCGGGGACCTTGCCCGCCGGAAGCTCCTGCCCGGGCTTTTTCATCTGGACCGGGCCGGACACCTTTCCGACTGCCGGGTCGTGGGCACCTCGCTCGAAGAAATGTCGAACGCCGATTTCCGCCGACTGGCGCGGGAAGCCTGCGAGACCTTCGGCCGGGGCCGGGTGAACGAAGAGGACTGGGACCGTTTCGAACGCCGGCTTTCCTGGGTGGACGGAGGTGCCGGCGCGATCGGCCTCGCCGACGCCGTGGCGAAAGCGGAGGCGGACATCGGCGAGGAGCGCCGCCGGCTCCACTATCTCAGCGTGCCGCCGGCCGCCGCGGCCGCGGTGATCAAGACCCTCGGTGACGCGGGACTGGTCGAACGTTCGCGGATCATCATGGAGAAGCCGTTCGGGACCGACCTCGCCACCTCCCAGAAGCTCAATGCGATGGTCCATGAAGTCTTCGCCGAGGAACAGGTGTTCCGGATCGACCACTTCCTCGGCAAGGAAGCCGCCCTGAACATCCTCGCCCTTCGATTCGCGAACGGCCTGTTCGAGCCGATCTGGAGTCGCAATTTCATCGATCATGTGCAGATCGACGTGCCGGAGACCCTGACCGTCGAAGGCCGCGGCGGCTTCTACGACCCGACCGGGGCCTTCCGTGACATGGTGGTCACCCATCTCTTCCAGGTGCTGGCGTTCGTTGCGATGGAGCCGCCGGTCGAGCTCGCCCCGGCGGCGATCACGGTCGAGAAGAACAAGGTGTTCCGATCGATGAAAGGAATCCGGCCGGAGGACGTGGTCCGGGGCCGATACGAGGGCTACCGGGACGAGCATGGAGTCGCGGCCGATTCCGACACCGAGACCTTCATCGCGCTGAGGTGCCGGATCGACAACTGGCGCTGGTCCGGCGTGCCTTTCTTCCTCAGGACCGGCAAGGCAATGGCCGAGGGAGCCAGAATCATCTCGATCGCCTTCCGTGAGCCGCCCAAGAGCATGTTCCCCGAGGGTTCCGGAGTCGGCAAGAAGGGGCCGGACCATCTCACCTTCGACCTCGATGAGTCTTCCCGGATCTCGCTTTCCTACTACGGCAAGCGACCGGGACCGGGCATGCTGGTCGACAAGCTGAGCATGCAGTTCTCGCTCAACGAGATCGAGAGCCAGGGCGACACGCTGGAGGCCTACGAGAGGCTGATCCGGGACGCGATGGGAGGCGACCACACGCTCTTCACCACTGCCGAAGGCATCGAGGAGCTCTGGAACACGGCCGCCCCCATGCTCGAGGATCCGCCCGAGGCGATGATCTACGAGCGCGGCTCCTGGGGGCCCAGACAGGTCCATGACCTGATCGCCCCGCGCCGCTGGCGCCTGCCATTCCAGAGGCGCTGGAGAGGCTAGACCCCGACGGGGGGATCCAGGACCAGCAGGGTGGAGTTGCTGTCGGGCACCACTGGCTTTTCCTCGGTCGAGAGATGAATCTTCGCCGGCATCGTTCCCGACTTGGGGCGTACCGCGGCGATAACCACCGCCCCGTCGGGCACCTCGGCAAGCGGCCCGACCACGGAGACGGGCTCCCCGGCCGCGAGCCGCCTCTGGACATCGGTCTCGACGTCCCCGTCGTGGAAGAGCTCGAGTGCTTCCGAATTCACGATCGGCGCCCGGTCCGAAGGAGAGCGCCGGCGGTAGACCTGGTTGGCCTCGTAGAGCTCGGCGAGCTGGAAGGACAACAGCTGGTTGAGGCTGTCGTCGTCACTGATCACGGCGAACGCGGCGACGTCCTCAAGCGGGGAATCGGCTTCCTTGCTCTCGGGGTCCAGGGGCCCCCCGAAGGTGACCAGCCCGTGATCGGCTGCTGCCTTCGCCTCATCGGGTGACTCGGTCCAGACGATCACTTCAGCCCCGGCCCGGGTCAGGCCTTCGCCGACCGTGAGGGCCCAGGGGGGCGCCCCGATCATCAGCAGGGTCGGCCGGTGCTCCCCCGAGAGTCCCAGCACCCGGGCCAGCCAGGGCGTGATCAGCGAGTAGTAGAAGACCGTGCCGGCGATGATCAGGAAGGTGACCGGGATGATGTACTGGGCGCCCGGGACGTCGCGATCGGTCAGGGCGAGGCCGAAGGCGGAGGCAGTCGACGCGGCGACAATGCCCCGGGGCGCCATCGAGCCGAAGAACACCTTTTCCTTCCAGGTGAAGGGCAGCCCGACAAGCGTCAGCGCCGCCAGGGGGCGGGCGACGACGATCAGTATCGCGACCACCAGCAGCCCCTTCCAGCCCAGGTCGGCCACCTGGTCGATGTCCACGTTCGCAGCCAGCAGGACGAAGAGAATGCCGACCAGGATCGGCACCAGAGTCTCCTTGAACTCGGCGACCTGCTCGATCCTGACCCTGTGCTGATTGGCCAGGGCGACCCCCATAACGATCGTCGCGACCAGCCCCGAGTCGGAAAGAACCGCATCGGCAGCCGCGAAGCAGGCGACGACCATCATCAGGGTGGCCGCGACCTTGTCGCGGCCGGCCAGTTTCTTGGTGCCGAGGATGGGCATCATCAGGGCCGCACCGATCACCCCGACCACGCCGCCGACCCCGAGCGAGAGGAACAGCTCGGCGATGTCGAACCTGCCGCCGTGGGAATTGTCGAAGGACCCGAAAACGACGACCGCAATAATCGCCCCGATCGGGTCAATCAGGATTCCCTCCCACTTCAGGACCCGGCGGACCTTCTGGGTCGGGCCAATGAAGTCGAGGATCGGGATGACCACGGTCGGGCCGGAAACGATCACCGTGGCGCCGATCAGGATCGCGATCGGATGCGGAACGTCCAGCAGAAGGGCGATGGAAACCGTCGCCACGAACCAGGTGATGATCACCCCGATCGTGATCAGGCGGGTGACCGCGCCCCGTACACCGGAGGCGAGTTCCTCCCGCTTCAGTCCGAGTGCACCCTCGAAGAGGATGATGCCGACCGCAATTTCCACAGCCGGCGAAAGGGCGGGGCCCAGAAGCTGAACCGGGTCGATTAGTCCGAGACCGGAAATTCCGACCGCGACCCCGATGACCAGCAGGGGCACGATCGGGGGCACCCGCATCCAGGTGGCCGAGAGCCGGGCGAGTATGGAGAGGATGACGACTAGGCTCAGACCGAGCAGTACGTCATCCATTCGGCCGCCTCGGCTTCAGGTTCGCGACGATGACGGCGACCACCGTGACCAGGTAGATCTGCCCGATCAAAGCCTCGGCTGCGGTCAGGGAGCGACCCAGGTCGGTGTTCGGAGTCAGATCACCCAGTCCCATGGTCGTGATGGTCGTGAGGCTGAAATAGAGGTAGTTGTTGATCGAGTCCCAACCCCCACCCTGTTCGAAGAAGGGTTTGCCGTCGACCTGGCTGACCGCCGCGAATCCGCTGGCGAAGGCCAGGCTCATCAGCAGGTACAGGCAGAGCACTCCCATCATCGTGTGGACCGTAATCGAGCCCCGCTCACGCACCTGCCTGACGATGCCCCAGGTGATGACCGGGGCTGCAATCAGAACCAGGGCCACGGTCGCGATGTGGACGAAGCCGGAATCGACGCTGGCACCGAAGGAAGCCTGGGTCCAGGCTGCGACCATGACCAGGCTGATCAGGACGCCGCAGATGACCCGGAGATTGATGGATGGCTGGGCCGCACGCAATGATGCGAAGAGCGCGAAAGACTGGAGGGTGAGCGCGATCACGTCTGCCCAGCGGCCTTTCGGCGCGGCCATTATGAAGACCATCGACGCGAGGATCAGGGTCAGCGCAAGCCCGTAGCGCTCCTTCCCGATTTCCCGGATCTCGGTCAAGAGGGGTGGTCGGCTCCGGGCAGATCGATGTCGGTGATGACCGTAATGTTCGGATTGACGATCCGGCCGGCAGGGATGCTCCCGTCATGCGCCATCAGGCGGGAAAGAGCGTCCTCCTTGCCTTCTCCTGTCACCAGGAAAAGGATCTGGCGGGACCGGTCAATCGCCTTGTAGGTCAGTGACATGCGGCGGGTGCCCTGGTATTCGCCGGTCGTGACCGCCACCTGGCGGTCGGCGACCTCGAGGATCGGGTCGTCCGGTACCAGCGAAGCCGTGTGACCGTCCGGGCCGAGACCGAGGTGGATCAGGTCGAACCGGTCCGGCAGCGAATACTCGTATCCGCTCGCCGCGGTGGCCAGGTCATCCGCCCCGACCGGCATTGGGCGTATCGCGGCCTGGCAGACCAGGGGCAGGGTGAGCACCAGGTGGGTCAGGTTGCGCTCCGGACTGCCGGTCGGGGCGACCCGCTCGTCGACCTGGAAGAGGGAGGTCCTGGTCCAGTCGAGGTTGCCGTCGGCCAGCAGCTCCAGCATCCGCCAGGGGGTCTTGCCGCCGCTAACCGCAAAGTTGAACCTTCCCCGGTCGGCGATCGCCGCGCCAGCAACCATCTCGACGATTCGCGCAGCCTCGACTGCGGCGGCCTCCGCGTCTGCGACGACCCGGGAAACCAATTACTTTCCCCCGTCCTCCGCCGGCTTCTCGTCATGGCCCCCGAACTGCTTGCGCATCGCCGACAGCACCTTGTCTCCGAAGTCGCCCAGACCGCGCGAGTAGAAGCGTTCATGCAGCGCGGCGGTCAGCACCGGGGTCGGCACTCCCTCGTCGATCGCGGCGATCGAGGTCCAGCGTCCCTCGCCGGAATCGGAGACCCGGCCCGAGAACTCCTTCAGATCAGGTGACTCGGCCAGCGAGGCGGCGGTCAGGTCCAGAAGCCAGGAACCGATCACGCTGCCCCGGCGCCACACTTCGGCGACCTGCGACACGTCAATCTCGTACTGGTAGTACTCGGGGTTCTCCATCGGCGCCGTCTCGGCATCCCCGTCTCGGGTGAGCAGACCCGCGTTGGCGCTCTTGATCACGTTCAGCCCTTCGGCGATCGCGGCCATCATTCCGTACTCGATGCCGTTGTG
>JAGQUR010000086.1:0-34168 GCA_020438395.1 Solirubrobacterales bacterium
TCCTCGATCATGCCCGGCAAGGTCAACCCGGTAATTCCCGAAGTCGTGATCCAGGTTGCCGCCCAGGTCGTCGGAAACGACATGGCGATAACCATGGCCGGCTCCCAGGGGCAGTTCGAACTGAACGTGCGGGTGCCGCTGATCGCCCGCAACCTGCTCGGCTCGATCCGCATCCTCGCCAGCGCCACCCGCCTGCTCGACGAGAAGTGCGTCTCCGGCATCGAGGCCAACCGGCCACAGCACGAGAGGCACGCCGAGGCGACCCTCGCCACGGCCACGGCTCTCAACCCCTACATCGGCTACGACAAGGCCAGCGAAATCGTCAAGGAAGCAGCAGCCTCGGGCCGGCCGCTCCGAGAAGTGGCGGTCGAGAAGGGCGTCGAGGAAAAGGTCCTCGACGAAGCCCTGGACCACCACAAGATGGCCAACCCCCACTTCTGATCCCCGCGGCATTCCTGCAGCGCCCGGTGGTGTACCTCCGAAACCGTCGTGCTTCGCGCTCCCCACAGCATCTGCACGTCATCCGGTCTGCGCCGGATGAACACAGAAACCCGCCCCTTCCTCTCGCATTAACTGATGGAAGGAAGGGGCTCCGCTGGTCCTGGTCCCGGGAGTCAGCTCCTCGGGGTATTGAGCAGGGCTCGGTGCGGGTATGCCCGAAAAAGACCTTCGGGGGAGCCCGCAGGGCGACGGTCTTTTTCGGGCGTGCCCGTGCCGGGCGCTGCAGGAACGCCCCGAGGGTTAGTGGCGCTTCTTCTTGATGATCTTGATGTTGGCCGCGCGCTTGATTCCGGCCGCCTTGACGGTGATCTTCGACTTGCCGCGGGCCTTGCCGAGGGCGCGGACCGGGATCTTCACGGTGGCCGTCTTGCCCGGCGCGATCTTCTTGATCACGACAGTGGCCTTCTTCCTGTTCTTCACCTTGACCCGCTTGTTCGAGGACTTTACGTAGACCTTGACGTTCTTCGCGTCGGCGGTGGCCGTGATGAAGTTCGTCACCTTGACGGTCAGCTTGAACTTCTTTCCGGCCTTGAGCTTGCGCTTCGTCGGGCTGACCGTGACCTTGTTGACGATCGCCCGCGGCTTGCGCGGATCCTTGATCAGGAGCTCGACGTTGCGGTCGTCGGCCTGGCCTTCGCCACATTTCGAGGAACCACAGGCTTCGGCTCCGCTCTGGTTCTCGTTGTAGCCGATCACCCGGGAGAGCGAGGCGAGGTCGTCGGTGCTCATGTTGTCGGCGCTGGTGCCGTCGGCCGGAGCGTTGATGCCGGCCGCGTGGTCGATCACGGTGCCGAAGATCGACAGGTTGCCGTCCCGGTTGTCGAAGATCTCGACCAGGCGGTTCTGCTTCGGCCAGTCGGCGAGGGCGGCGGTGCGGATGCTCCAGAAGCCGCTCTTGCCGTCGGGTGCCGGGAACGGGGTCACGTTGTTGACGTGACTGTGACCGGCCACCCAGGCGATCACATTCGGATAGTTGTGGAGCATTTCCACGACGTCGGTGCCGAGGTGAATCGGCGAGGAGTCCCGCGGGTCACCATCACACCCGGGTGCGACCGAGGGGTCGACCAGGGTGCATGACTTGGCCGCTTCATCGGGAACATCCGCGGTCATGCTGCCGGGTGCGTGGTGGGAGAAGAGGACCACGACCTCATTGTTCGTGGTCGCCTTTTTCAGCTGCTGCTCGAGCCACTGGAACTGCGGGTCGTCGAGGTTGCCCTTGTCGGAAACCAGGACCGTTCCACCCTCAGAGGTCGTGTCGAGCGAGATGTAACGGACCCCGGGACGGGGACTGAACGAGTAGTAGGAGGCGTATCCGTTCGAATCGTTGCGGGAAGCCTTGTCGACGAAGCCGAAGCCGTGGCCGTTCGACTTGCCGGTGCTCCGGTAGAGGTTCATCGCTTCCTTCTTGGAGATCAGCCTCCGGTCGGGATCCGGCGGGACCTCCATGAAGTACTTGGGTTCACCGGCACGGATGTTGAGGAAGTCCTGGGCCGTGAAGTTCGGGTTCAGCACGAATCCGAGCAGCGGATTGACCGAGCGGCCGCTGTTGTCGGAATCGTCGTTGATCGGCTTCAGGCAGCCGGTCGCGATCTGGTTGAAGATCTCGCTGCCCCAGGCGTTGCCCTGCACCAGGTTGTCGTGGTTGCCGAACACGAAGTAGGAGGGCACCTTGAGGCCGGTCGCCTTGAAGGGTCGCTGGGCGCGGTTCATCAGGCCCGGGTAGGAGGGCCAGTCGGCGAAGGGATTGACCGTGACCGGGCCCGGGTCGGGCTGGTCGGGGTCCCAGAAGTAGCCCATGGTCGGGGCCGGCCACTCGTCGCGATCCTGGACCCCGGTGTAGAGGCCCGGGTCGCTGGCGTCCAGCACGTTCATGCCGGCCGGACAGAGCGCGGTATTGCCGACGTAGGGAGCCGGATCGACGCCGGTGCCCGGGTTGACCGTCTTGCCCTCGGCGATCTGCAGGTTCCAGAGCGCCTCGTTGTACTGGTTGTTGTCGGAGATGTCGCCGGTGTTGACGACGAAGTCCATCTTCGGCTTGACCCCGCCCTTGGCGAGCTGCGGCGGCTTGGTCGAGAAGGCGTTGAACTGACGGATCATCGCGTCCTCTTCCTGCGGGTTGAGTGCCTCACCGGGCCTCCAGGCCGAGGTGAAGGAGCCGCCTTCGGGGTCGAGGAACTCGACCCGCAGCGGGCTTTCCTCGTCGGCGAGCTGGAAGTCGGTGAGTTGGCCGAAATACGAGACGGACGTGCGGCGTTTATCGCGTCCCGAAACGGCGGTGCCGAGTGCGGTGCCGCCATCCTCGGAGCCGTCCCGAACGGTGTAATCCTCGCCGGGGCCGGTGGTCAGGAAGTTGAAGCCGGACGAGGAGTCGGGCACGATCCGCTGGGTCACGGTCGTGACTCCGAGCGTGTCGCTGGTTGCCGCCTGCGCGACAGCCACGGTGATCAGCGCGCCCGCTGCAACCAGTGCGGCAGCGACTTTGGTCCTGAACCGGTTCATGAATTCTCCTTGCGGCCGGTTCCCCGAACCGGCACCTGTGGTGTGGAAAGCTCGTCCGGTCTCCTCCGGACGTGGACGGAATGAGCCTACGTTACCGCCATGTAAAGAAACCGGCCAGCGGCCCCCTTGTTGCGCTCAACCGCCCTGGAGGGTGATGAAGCGTTCCTCGGTCATTTCGATGATCGAGTAGGCAGGACCTTCCCGGGTGTTGCCGGAGTCCTTGACGCCGCCGTAAGGCTGCTGGTCCGCCCGGAAGGTCGGCACCTCGTTGATCAGGACGCCGCCGAACTCGAGCGTTTCGGCCGCCTTGAGCCCGTTGCCCATGTCGCGGGTGAACACGCCGGCCTGCAGGCCGAACTTGGAGTCGTTGGCCCGGGCGAGCCCTTCGTCGAAGTCGCCGAAACGGTCGACCGTAGCTACCGGACCGAAAATCTCCTCACACCACACCTTCGCCTCACGGGAAGGGGCCTCAATCAGGGTGGGGGCCAGGCAGCGGCCCTCGTCGACCAGCTCGCCACCGGTCAAGACCTTCGCGCCGTCGGCGACGGCCTCGTCGATCCATCCCTTGACCCGGTCCCGGTCGCCGGGAGTGATCAGCGGGCCGACGTCAGTGTCGTCCTCGGCCGGGTTGCCGACCTTGAGGTTTTCCATGTTGGAAACCAGCCGTTCGATGAACTTGTCGGCGACCGCTTCGTGGACGAGGATCCGCTGAATGGAGATGCAGGACTGCCCGGCGTGGGAGAAGGCATGGATCTGGGCCTTGTCGGCGGCGGTCTCCCAGTCGCCGTCCTCGTTGACGATCAGCGGCGCGTTCGAACCGAGTTCGAGGCCGACCTTCTTGTGCGGGACCTTGCTGCGAATGCCCCATCCGACCGGGGCCGAGCCGGTGAAGGAAATCGCCGCGGTGAGTTCGTGTTCAACGATCGCGTTGCCTACCGAAGAGCCACTGCCGGGGACCACGCTCAGCCAGCCTGCCGGCAGGCCCGCGTCGATCAGGACCTCGGCAAGCTTGATCGAGGAGATCGGGGTCTGGCCGGCGGGCTTCAGCACGACCGCGTTGCCGGCCGCGAGGGCCGGACCGAGTTTGTGGCAGACCAGGTTGAGCGGAAAGTTGAATGGGCTGATCGCACCGACCACTCCGAGCGGCACCCTCAGCATCACGCCGAGCTTGCCGATCCCGGCCGTGGACGCTTCCATCGGCACGGTGCCCCCGGTCAGCTTGCGTGCCTCGACCGCGGAAAAGGTCATCGTGTCGGCAGCACGGGAGGCCTCGACCCGGGCGGTCTTGATCGGCTTGCCGGCTTCGGCGGAAATCGTCTGGGCCAGGTCTTCCTGCCGCTCCCGGATCAGATGGGCCGCCTTGTCGAGGATCTCGGCCCGCTCGTACTGGGGGATCGGCGAATCGGTGAAAACCTGGTGGGCGGCCCTGACCGCCTTGTCCACGGTCTCGGCATCACCCTGCGCGACCCGGGCAATCAGGCTTTCGTCCCAGGGACTCAATACCTCGTCCCAGTCGCCCGTTTCGATCCATTCACCTGCCAGAAGCAACTTGTGGTCCAACGCGGATTCTCCTCGGATGTGGCTGTCGGGACCGGTCCGGCCCCTGGGCAAGACTGCTTTCAAAGATAATGGCAGGCCGCGACCTTCATACCTGGAAGCTGTTGGGTCAAGTAATGCCCTCCCGCATGGACAATTCGTCAAATCCCCCTCATCCGGTTCGCCTGCTGCTGGCCCTGCTGCTCGCGGCGGCGTTCCTGCTGCCATCCCTGGCCTCTCCGGGCCAGGCCGGGGCAGTGACCTGGAACGTCAAGGGTGGCGGCTTCGGCCACGGCATCGGCATGAGCGCCTACGGGGCCTACGGCATGGGTCTCGACGGCTACAAGTACGGCCGGATCCTCCGCCAGTACTACCGGGGAATCCAGATCCGGAAACTGGGCAAGCAGCGCAACATCAAGGTGCTGCTCGACGTCGATTCGACCCCCTGGTTCAGCGGTGCCAGCCGGGCCTGCGGACGCAAGATCCTTCCGCGTCTCAGGTACAGCGCGGGACTCGGCCCCAAGGGAATCTTCCTCAAGGGTGCCGGTGGCAAGCCGCTGAAGAAATGCGGCCGCGTCCTGCGGACCAACGCGAACAAGAGCGTCGTCTTCCAGGGCCTGGGCCGTTACCGGGGCGGGGTGGAGATCAAGCGCGGTGGCGGGTCCCTCTACGTGATCAACAATGTGCCCGTGAACCTCTATTGCCGGGGGGTTCTCTCAAAGGAGCTGATTCCGTCCTGGCCGCTGGAAACCCTGAAGGCCTTCGCGCTCGCGGCCCGGTCGATCGGCCTCTCCTCCAAGGGCACCCACGACGGTTTCGACGTCTACCCGGACACCCGCAGCCAGGTTTACGGCCCGATCTCGTCCGAATATCCGCAGACCAACCGGGCCTGCGCCAAGACCGCGAGCCAGGTGCTGATGTACGGCGGCAAGGTCGCGGTCGCCCTTTTCTCGGCCTCCTCCGGCGGCCACACCGAAAGCGTTCAGAACGTCTGGTACGGCGACCCGGTCCCCTATCTGCGCGGTGTGCCCGATCCCTGGGACAAGGTCTCCCCCTACCACCGATGGACCTACCGTTTCACCCCCGCCCGCATGAACTCGCTGCTCGGCAGCTATGTATCGGGACGGCTGAAAGCCGTGAAGATCACGAAATACGGAGTCTCCAAGCGGGTGATCTGGGCCCGTCTCTACGGAACCCGCGGGGTGACAAAGATCAGGGGCGACTCCCTCCAATACGCCCTCGGATTACCCGATCGCCTGATCTTCTCGATCTTCAAGCGCTGATCAACGGCCACACAAACTTGAAATAGCGGCCACACCAGCCTAAAATAGCGGCCACACCAATGGAGATTCTTGCGGCAGAGGTGGCCAGAAATCTGGGAATTCCGGACCGCTCCATGCGACGGGCCATTGACACAGGAATGATCCGTGGCCGACGAGCAAGCGAACGCAAGTTTCTCGTTCCGGTCGGTGAGGAGGTCTACCTCCGCGAGCATTGGAAGACCCTGTCACGAATTCGACAGGTGCTTCGCACCGAACCCAACGTGAGGCTGGCGGTTCTCTACGGCTCAGTGGCGCGGGGAACCGAAGGACCTGCCTCGGACATCGATCTGATGGTCACCACGGCAGAAAGTTCACCCGAAACCCTGGGGGCGTTGACGTCCAGACTCGGGCACAAGCTGAACAGTGAAGTTCAGGTCGTCTTTCACGAGGACGTGGCGAAGTCTCCGGCCTTTCTCGATTCCGTGCTGAGCGAAGGAAGAGTGATTGTCGACCGGGACCAGGAATGGAGATCCATCTGGAAGCAGGGGGCGAAATTCGACGGAAGCGAGCTTGGTGAGTCAATGGAGCGCTTCCTGAATGACAGTTGACGCACCACTCGATGAAGCCGATCCTGGCCGATCCCGCTCCCTGAAACTGAAGATCAAGGAGAGGATTGACGATTCCGAACGGCACATCGCGGCATTGCAGCAGGCCATGTCGCAATTCGGGCAGAAATTCGACCTCTCACGATTTGTGGAGGCATTCTCCTCAAGCGACCCGATCGAGTTGAACAAGGTGAAGGCAGTTGAGAGGGGCAGCGAGCAGCTCTACAACTACATGGCCGAAATCGGGGCATTCGGACTCGAACTGGCCACTCTCAGGATGACTACGGAAGAGGCTAACGCGAGGAGAGACTTCGACACGCTTGCCAGGGCGGGAGTCCTGAACAAGACTCAACGGGTTCGCCTGCAGCGACTGCGCGAACTGCGGCGCAACCTGGTTCATGAGTATCCGGGGGTGGCAGCCAAAGATGCTCATGAAGCCGCGATCCTCGCGGTTTCCGAATACCGGCGATTCATACGGAGCTTCGCGGACTGGATGCGAGCCGGATTCCCCGGCTCCGCTCAGAAGTTGTAGGGGGCGTCCGGGTCTTCTTCGAGTGACTCGAGGAAGTTGCCGGCGGCGGTGCCGAGGACTGTGCCGAGGACGGCCCCGGCGGCGATGTCGCTCGGGTAATGCATCCCCAGGTAGGGCCGGGTCACTGCCATCACGGCTGCCGCCCCGAAGAGGGCGAGCTTCATCTCGGGCCGGATCCGGCTCATCGCGGTGGCGGCGGCGAAGGATGCGGTGGCGTGGGCGGAAGGGAAGGAAAGCGATGAGGGGGCGCCGCCCAGCGGGGGCAGGCCCTCAAGCTGGGGCCGGGGCCGGCGGACCGCCAGCTTGACCAGGAAGTTCAGGCCGATCGCGAAGGGACCGATCAGTGAGGCGAGCAACCACTGTTTCCGGTGCTTGCCGTCAAAGGCGGCGCCGGCCAGGCCGATCCCGAACCAGAGGTACCCGTTCTCGCCCGATTTCGAAATCAGGTGGGCGCTCTTCTCGACCGGGGCGGAGTGGCACCGGGTCCGCATGAGCCGCAGCAGTTTCAAATCCAGTTGCTTCACGAAGTGAGCAGAATAGGGGGCCATTCGGGATGATCGCGGCGTGGATCGTCCCGAACCGAAAACCGAGCAGGAATTCGAGCGGGCATTCCGGCGTGCCGGCCTGCCGCTCCTGACCGAGAACTACTCGGCCTCGGAGGACATCTTCAACCGCGCGGTCCCGCTGCTCGGCCTGGTGTTGGTACTCGAATTGCTCGGGCCGCTCAACAAGAACTTCTCGACCCTGGGGAACATCGCCGCGGTCGCGACCGCGCTGCTCTTGATGCTGGTCGCGCTGGGAGTGATCAACAGGATGAGGGGGCGGGAGTTCTTCTCCCTGCCGCGGAAGGTCGGCCGTCCCGAGCTTGCGGCCTTCGTGATCATCCCGGCGCTGCTGCCGGGCATCATTTCCGACCACTGGGGCATCGCCACCCTCACGGCCCTCTTCAACCTCGCGCTGCTCTTCCTGATCCTCGGGGTGGTCGGCTTCGGCCTCATCTCGATCGTCCGCTGGGCCCTGGCCCGGCTGCTCGGCGAGCTTTCACGCTCTCTCGGCCTGCTGGTCAAGGCGGTGCCGCTGCTGATGATCTTCTCCCTGATCCTGTTCCTCACCCCCGAGCTGTGGCAGGTGTTCAGCCAGTTGCCCGACGAGTCCCTGCTGCTTCTAGTCGGGCTATTCGTGCTGCTTGGGTCCGCTTTCCTGATCGCAAGGGTCCCGCATGAGGTCGAGGACCTCGAACGGGAGGCCGGCGCGGGCGGCCCTCCGCTCAGGAAGGGCCAGCGGATCAACGTCGGCCTCGTGCTGTTCGTCAGCCAGTCGCTTCAGGTGCTGCTGGTCGCCCTTGCGGTGGCGGTCTTCTTCGTGATCTTCGGGCTGCTGACGATCGGCGCCGACACCGTCGCCAGCTGGACCACCCACCCGGCCGACGTGCTGTTCGAATTCGACCTGGCCGGCCGCGAAGCCGCGATGACCCGTGAACTGCTCAGGGTGGCGACCGCGATCGCCTCGTTCACCGGCCTCTATTTCGCGATCTCGATGCTGACCGACGACCTGTACCGCAAGGAGTTCCTCAGCCGGATCACCGATGAGATGAAGCAGACCTTCGTCCGCAGGGCCGAGTACCTGAAGCTGTTGGGGAAGGGCGAAAGCCCCGGAGCCTAGAAGCCGACGGTCTTCGCGTCGGAGGAGATCCGGACGAAGATCACCTTGCCGAGATCGATCAGCAGGGTGCCTTCTTCGGTCTCGATCTCATGCGGGCTGTCACCGGAGCCGAGTGCCTTTCGCAGGGACTTCACCTGGTCTCCGTCGAGGCGGGCCGGGATCACCTGACCGCCGTCGAAGCCGATCTCGACCTGGGTCTTGCCGGAGGCCATCAGTGATCCTCCGCCGGCTGGACGATCTCGGTCAGGACCGAACCGGTCGCGGCCGGATGAAGGAAGGCGACCCGGCTCTGGCGGATGCCGGTGCGGGCCTCTTCGTCGATCAGCTTCACACCCTGCTCCTTGAGCGAGGCCAGAGTCGCGTCGATGTCCTCCACCGCATAGGCCACGTGATGGAGGCCGGGACCCTTCTTCGCGATGTACTTGCCGACCGGGGTGTCCGGGCCGAGGGCGCTCAGCAGTTCGACGTGCCCGTCACCGACGTCGAGCAGCACGGCTTCGACTCCTTGCGATTCGACGGTTTCGCGGTGAACGAGTTCCATCTCGAAATTCCGCTCATAAAGCTTGATGGCCGCGTCGAGGTCCTCGACGGCAACACCGATGTGGTCTATGCGAGTGAACATGAGGAGATAACCCTAGCGCCGCGGCGCAGTCACGGTTGGCCCACGGCGCCCAGCAACCTTGGCGGAAGCCACGCATAGAGATTTTCCATCAGCTCGACATCTTCCACCGTGATCCGCTCGTCCTTGCCGTGGACCAGTGGTTTGGTCTCGGCGAGGCTCATGCGCTGGGGGGCGAAGCCGAAGACCGTGGCGTCGAAGGCCTTGCGGAACCAGTGTGAATCCGAGAAGCCGGGCATCACCTGGGGCAGGATCTCGGCTCCGGGCTCGACCGTCTCGACCCACTCCTCGATTGCCTCCGCCAGCGGCCCGCCGTAATCGGAGCGGTTGCCGACCACCGGGTCGTTGAACTCGATTCGCCAGGGTCCGTCGCCGAGTACGAGGTCGATCCTCGCCCGGGCCTGTTCTTCGGTCATGCCGGGCGGGGTACGGCAGTCGATCACCAGTTCTGCCCGTGAAGGGATCACGTTCTCGCGGCTTGAGGCCTTCGCCATGGTCGGGGCGAGGGTCACCCCAAGCATCGGGTCGGCCAGCAGCTTGGCCACCAGAGGATCAATTCCCTCGATCTCGCGGAGGGCGGCGTCGGTGTCCTCGACCGGATGGCCGAGCAGCCGCTCGAGGAAGAGATCGGTGTCCGGGGTCGACTCATGCGGCGGCTGTCGGTGGGCGTTGCCGAGGGCGGGGGCGAGCTTGAGCAGGGCGTTGTCACCGACCCGGGGGATCGACCCGTGGCCGGCCTCCCCCTCGGCGATCACGGTGAAGCGGAAGGTGCCCTTCTCGCCGACCGAGAGGGTGAAGAGCCGTCGGCCGTCGAATTGGAGCAGCTCCCCGGCACCCTCGTTCAGCACCCAGTCGCAGCGCACCTCGTCTGGGTGCTCCTCACAAAGCCACTTGGCCCCGAAGTGGGCACCGGTCTCCTCGTCTGCCGCCACCACCAGGATCAGATCTCCCCTGGCGGGCCGCCAGCCGGACTCGGCCAGGTTCACGCAGGCGGCGACCTCGGCCGCCACCTGATCCTTCATGTCGAGGGCGCCCCGGCCCCAGATGTAGCCGTCAACCAGGTCGCCGGACCAGGGGTCGCGGGACCACTCCTCCCGATTCGCGGGCACCGTGTCGACGTGGCTGATCAGGGCCAGGTTCGGACCGGGCTCGGCACCCCTCAGTCGGGCCACCAAGTTCGGTCGCTCCGGCACCTTTGACAGGAACTTGCAGTGCCAGCCTGCCGGTTCCAGAAAATCCCGGATGTGCTCAAGCGCCGGTCCTTCGTTTCCGGGTGGATTGACGGTGTTGAACCGGATCAGTTCCTGAAGCAGGTCGGTCGCCTTCATTCGCGGAGTATCCCAACCCGCCCTGGCCGGGAATCCAAATAGGCTCCTTCGATCGAATGAGCAGCCTGGGGAAGATCCTGATTACCGGCGGAGCGGGGTTCGTTGGCTCCAGCCTGGCCATCTCGCTCGCCCGATCGCACCCGGATTCCCACGTGATCGCGCTGGACAACCTGTACCGGCGCGGGTCGGAACTGAACCTGGACCGACTGGCCGATGCCGGAGTTGAATTCGTGAAGGGAGACGTCAGGGAGCCAGCCGATCTCGCTCCCTTTTCCGACATCGACGCCCTGATCGAATGCTCGGCCGAACCATCCGTAATGTCAGGCACCGACGGTGACACCTCGTACATCTACGAGACCAACCTGACCGGCGCCTNNGCGCCTACAACTGCCTCGAACTGGCGAGGAAGAGCGGCTGCCAGTTCATTTTCCTTTCGACCAGTCGGGTCTACCCGCTGGCCGGTCTGAGACGGGCCGACCTGATCGAGACCGGGACACGATTCGAACTGGCCGAGATGCAGACGGCCCCGGGCTGGACCGCAGCCGGGGTTGCCGAGACGATGCCGCTGGAGGGTGCCCGCACCTTCTACGGAACCACCAAACTCTCGGCCGAGTTCCTCGCCGCTGAATTTGCGGCCCAGTTCGGTGTGCCGGTCGTGATCAACCGCTGTGGCGTGATCGCCGGGCCCTGGCAGATGGGCAAGGTCGACCAGGGCGTTTTCACCCACTGGATGCTCGCCCACGAATACGAGAAGCCGCTCTCCTACATCGGCTTCGGCGGGACCGGCAAGCAGGTGCGCGACCTGCTCCATGTCGATGACCTGGTCGAGCTGATCGAGATGCAATTGGCCGACCCCGCGCACTGGTCCGGACAGACCTTCAACGTCGGCGGTGGCCGGGAAGTCAGCCTCTCGCTTCTGGAAGCAACCGGTATCTGCGCCGGGCTGACCGGTCACGAGCTTGAGATTGCTGAGGTCTCCGAGGATCGGGACGGGGACGTGCCGCTCTACATCTCGGACTGCTCCCGCCTGTTCGAACACACTTCCTGGCGCCCCGGCCGTGATGCGAAATGCGTTCTCGCCGACATTCACGAATGGATCGAATCCGACCGGGATCGGGTAGGGGAGGTGCTGGGATGAAGCTTTCCGTTGTGATCCCGGCCCGGGACGAAGAGGGCTCGATCATGGAGACCGTCAACGGGGCGGTCGAGGTGATGGAGCGCGAGTCGATCGACTACGAGATTCTCGTGATCGACGATGGCAGCAAGGATTCCACCCGACGGCTGGTCGAGGAAGCAGGCGAGAGCAACCCGAAGATCCGTTGCCGGCCGTCGCCGTATTCCGGAGGATTTGGCCTGGCGGTGAGGGCCGGGCTCGAAGAGTTCCAGGGTGACGGAGTCGCGATCATGATGGCCGACGCATCCGATGACCCGGAGGACCTCGTGATGTACCACCACATCCTCGACGAGGGATGGGACTGCGCCTTCGGGTCGAGATTCATGCCGGGTGCCGTCGTCACCGACTACCCGCGGCTGAAGCTGATCGTCAACCGCATGGCCAATGCATTCGTCAACGTCCTTTTCCGGCTCGGTTACAACGACACGACCAATGCCTTCAAGGCCTATCGGCGCGAGGTGATCGAAACGATCAGGCCGCTTCTTTCCAAGCACTTCAACCTGACCGTGGAGATGCCGCTCAAGGCAGTGACCCGCGGCCACAGCTTCAAGGTCGTGCCCACCTCCTGGGCCAATCGGACCTCGGGCGAGGCCAAGCTGGCGATGAGGGAGATGGGTAGCCGGTACCTGTTCATCGTGCTCTACATCTGGCTCGAATACCACCTCAGTCGCGGCGATTACCGCAAGGACTGAGAGTCCGCCCGGGCCGGGCATACGGTCACTCTGCCGGCACCCTGAAAGCCGATATGCCAAGGCAGATCGGAATTGTCCCGGGGGATCCTGTAACCGATCGGTTTGCCTGCGGAGGCCGACCAGGCGGCGGCGCCGCGGCCGGTCCCGAAGCGGTTGAGCCGGATCAGCACGTCCTTCTCGGCGGAGATCCAGGAGAGGCCCGGGTCGATCCGGATCTTGCCGCTCGCCTCACTGTTCGCGGCGAGCTCCCGGCAGCGATCACGGATGGGGATCACCCTCGTCGCCGGAACCGGCTGAACCGGAAGCCCGAGGACCAGCAGCTGATCCAGACGATCCCGGTTCTCATCCGACGCTTCCTCTGCCTGTGCTTCCGAGAGAGCCGGTGAACCGTAGCGGTCGATTGCCTTGAAATACGAGGCCGCGTCGACCCTGGCGCTGTCGTCGACACCGGCACCTACCTCGAAGTCGGGACTCACCGTACGTCTCGCCAGGTCGAAGGCGGAGAAGCTGATCAGGTTCTTCTGCTCGTATTTCTTGTAACGGTCGTGGAACGCGAAGACCAGGGTGGCGGCGTTCAAGACGATCGCGAAGATGGCGACCGCAGCGATCACCCTGACGGTCCGCGGTGCGGGCCGGTACCCGGCGAAGGCTCCGCCCAGGATCATCAGCAGCATGACCACGCTCGGGTACTGGTATCTGCTTGAGACGAACTCGCGGCCGGGGATGAAATTGAGCCCCGACAGGACCCAGAAGCTGACCCCGATCGCCGCCCCGACCAGGAACTCGGGCGGGACCCTGCCGCGGCGGTGGAGCAGGTAACCCAGGCCGGCAGTGATCAGGAGGCCGGGAAGGGCCCAGGCGAAACTCTCGGTGATTGCGCGGATCGGAAACGCCCCGACCAGGACGCTGGCCGCGTAGCCGATGGCGGAAAGGACGTAGAGCGGATCCCGGACCGCGTTGTGGACGCTCATCGAGTTTTCGGCAAGGTGCCCCCAGCCGAGCCACCAGATCACATAGACGCCGGCGGGAACCAGGAAGACCCACGACCGTCGGAAGAAACCGTTCCATTCCGGTCGCGGCCCGTTCGGAAAGAGAAGCCAGACGGCTGCACCCAGGGCAAAAGGGATCGCGAGGGAGGAAAACAGCAGGGCCAGAACCAGCAGCAGGCAGGCCCAGACCGAGTCACCGCTATTTCCCCGGCGCAAGAGGAGGAGGGCACCGAGTCCACCGGCAACGGAGCCGAAGTAGCCGATCTGAAAGGCCCAGATGAGATCTGCGGCGGCCGCGCCGAGGAAGAGCACCACCGCGCAGCCGAGCACCGCGGTCGGGTCACCGATCAGGGGGCGCAGCCAGAAGAAGAGCAGCACCACACTGGTCAGGAAAAGGGCGACGGCGATCATGTGCAGGGGGAACGCCGTCATCCCGAAAACCGCCAGCGAGAGTTTGTAAAGCGCGGCCGGCAGGACGATGATGTGCTCGTTGTGTGGAAGCAGCCAGTCGGTCGGGCCGCCTTCCCGGTAGATGACCAGGCCCCAGTCGTCGAGGAAGAAGCCGATGTTCGCCCGGAGGGCGATCAGAAGGGCCGCCGAAAGGCACAGGGCGAGAATGAAAAGGCCCAGCCACGGCTGCCTGCGGATGGCCCCTGAGGCGCCGGTTGGGTCCGATCCCATGTTGTTAGGTTACTTCGCATGCTTGCGACTCCCCCGGCCAGGAGGGCCTAATGAAAACCGCGTTGGTGACCGGTTCCGGCGGACTCATCGGGTCCCAGTCGGTGATCAAGCTGGTCGAGTCCGGCTGGCATGTGATCGGCATCGAAAACGACATGAGGGCCAGTTTCTTCGGCGAGGAGGCATCGACCCGCCCGGTCAGCGAGCGGCTCGCGTCGACCCTGGACGAGTTCGAGCCGGTTGAACTGGACATCCGCGACGCGGAAGGCCTGGATCGGGTCTTCGCGGCGAACCGGGTGGAACTGGTGGTTCACACAGCGGCCCAGCCTTCCCATGACTGGGCGGCCCGCGACCCCCAGACCGACTTCGGGGTGAATGCCCTGGGAACGCTGAACCTGCTCGAGGCGGCGCGCGCCCACGCACCTGACGCCCCTTTCATCTTCTGCTCCACCAACAAGGTCTATGGCGACACCCCGAACTTCCTGCCGCTGATCGAGACCGAGACCCGGCTCGAGTTGCCGGAGGATCACGAGTACTACGACGGGATCGACACCTCGATGTCGATCGATCACTCGACCCATTCCCTGTTCGGGGTTTCCAAAGCCAGCGCCGACCTGCTGGTCCAGGAGTACGGCCGCTACTTCGACATGCCTACCGTCTGCTTCCGGGGTGGCTGCCTGACCGGGCCCCAGCACGCCGGGGCCGAGCTGCATGGTTTTCTCGCCTACCTGATGAAGTGCGTGGTGACCGGCCGGCCCTACACCGTGTTCGGTTACGGCGGCAAGCAGGTCCGCGACAACATCCACTGCGACGACCTGGTTTCGGCCTTTCTCGAATTCGCTGCCGCTCCCCGCACGGCGGCGGTCTACAACATCGGCGGCGGTCGCGGCAGCAACTGCTCGATGCTGGAGGCGATCGCCGAATCGGAGCAGATCGCCGGTCGTGAACTCGACTGGACCATGAGCGAGGAGAACCGGATCGGGGACCATCGATGGTGGATCTCGGACCTGGGAGCCTTCGAGAGCGACTACCCGAACTGGGAGCGCCGCTTCGGGATCACCGAGATCCTCGAGCAGATTCACGAGTACGCGGTTCAGGCCGCCGCCTGAACCGGATTTTCAATCGCAGACCCGAACGGCCCCGCGGCCCCCCAGACTGATCTGCCAGGGCCTGGTGGAATCGTCCGGCGGCAAGGTGAGCCAGGCCCGTGAACCCGGGTAGATCGATCCGATCGGGCTGCCCGGAGGGTCACCGAAACGGGCCAGGCTCACCTCCAGGTCCGTGTTTTCCCGGTTGATGATCAACACCGGATTCTCCGAAGGGAACACGGCAACCGCACCGCCCGTCTTTGGGGTCGTTGTCTGGCAGCCGGAACCGGTAAGTGCCGGACCCGTGCCCGAGAGGATCAGCCCCTCGGTGTCGATCAGGGTCTGGTCGGCCAGTCCCCGGTAGGCAGCATCCATCCGGGCGAGTTCCGCGTCCGAGTAGCCGGGGGATCCGCTGCTCGCCACCTCATCCTGAAAGCGGGCGATTGGCACTGACACGGAACTGAGGTTCAGCACGAAGTTCGGCCGGGCGGCGTCGCCCGCGATCGCGATCGCACCCAGCGTCACCTGGTTTGAGATGGCGCTGGGCTTCCACCGGTCCCGGGCCTGATCACGCATCAGTCCGACCCCGGAAAAGGACGTCACGGCGACCACGACGGTGGCCGCCAGGAAGGCGTAGCCGGGGATCTTCATCCCTCGCAACAGTTCCCCGCAGAACAGCAGGATCAGAATCACTGCCGGCAACTGGTACCGGCTCGAGGTCGGGGGACGGAGATCGTTGTGACCGAGGGCGGCCAGGGCGAAGAAGGCAAGCGCGATGGTCGCGGTCACCGCGACTCCCCGGGGCACTTTTCCGAGCCGGATCAGACGCCAGGCGGCGAGCCCGATCAGAACGACCAGGGCAAGGCGCCCCCAGATCAGATGGGGCTGGTCCGGTTCGCTGCCATCGCCGGTGGCCAGGCCGAGCATCGATGTCATCGCCGCCGATGCCGCGTCAAAGACGTACTTCGGCAGGTCGGGGACGTTGGAGAGGCTGACCGCGCTCTCGGCCTCGTGACCCCAGCCGAGCCACCAGAGGGCGTAGAAAACGATCGGCGCAGCGGGTACGAACCAGCGTCGTCCGCGCTCCCTCGGATTCATCAGCCATTCGGTCACGGCACCCAGGGCGAAGGGGATCCCGAGCGAGGAGAACGAGATGGAGGCGACGAGCAGGATCGCGGCTGCGATGTCTCCCTTCCGGTCCTCGCGGTCAAGCGCGATCAGAGCGCCGATTCCGCAGGCCAGCGAGCCGAAGTAGCCGATCTGGAATGCCCAGAGCAGATCCTCGAAGGCCGCCCCTAGAAAGAGCACGATGGCCGCGCCGATCAGTGCTCCCCAGTCACCGACCCGGAGCCGGAGCCAGACGAAGAGGAGCAGGCCGGTTGCCACGAAAGTGGCGGTCGAGGCGATCTGCATCGGGCGGGGGGAGCCGATCCCGAACATCGCCTGGAGCACCTTGAAGATCAGGGCCGGCGCGATGATGATGTGCTCGTGAAAAGGGTCGAGGAGGGTGTCCGGACTCCAGCCGGGCCGGAGCAGCACCAGGTCCCATTCATCAGCGATGAAGGTGAAGCCGGAGGTCTGCGAAAGGATCAGAATCGCCGAGCCCGCCATCAGGACCCCGAGGAGGATCCAGGGCAGGGCTGCCTTGTTCGCGGTCCCTTCCATTCGAGCCAACCTACCGCCGGATGCCGATGACCGGGCGGATCGGTTTCCCCGGCCGGGCTATTCTCATCCGGTGGCCGACCAGCTGTTCGATTCCGGTGAAGTGGAACCCGCGGGATCCGGCATTCCCGAAGTCGGGCCCGACGCACCTCTCGCCGCGAGGATGCGTCCGGTCAGTCTCGACGAGGTGGTGGGCCAGGATCACATCCTCGCCTCCGGCACCGCCCTCAGGGGAGCGGTCGAGGCAGGTCGCCCCCACAGCGCGATTCTCTACGGACCGCCGGGGTCGGGCAAGACGACCCTGGCCCGGATCATCGCCGCGACTTCCGAGGGGGCGTTTGAAGAGGAATCAGCGGTCAACGCCGGACGGGCAGAGATCCGGGCGGTGATCCAGCGGGCCGAGGACCGGCAGAAGCACGGCCGTCGCACCGTCCTATTTCTCGACGAGATCCACCGCTTCAACAAGGCCCAGCAGGACGCCCTGCTGCCGGCGGTGGAGAGCGGGGTGCTGACCCTGATCGGGGCGACCACGGAGAACCCCTACTTCGAAGTCAATTCCGCCCTGATCTCCCGCAGCCAGATCTACGAGCTCAAGCCGCTCGGCCCGGCCGAGATCCTCACCCTGCTGGAACGGGCACTGGCTGATTCGGACCGGGGTGTGGCCGGCCAGGTCCGGATCGAACCCGAAGCCCTGAACGTCCTCGCGGAAAGGGTTTCCGGTGACGCCCGCGCGGCCCTGGCCGCTCTCGAACGTCTCGCCGCGGCAGGTGGCGAGGCCGGCATCCCCGAGGTCGAGGATGCCCTGCAGGCCCAGGCGATCGCCTACGACAAGGGCGGGGACCACCACTACGACTTCATCTCCGCCTGGATCAAGGCGACCCGTGGTTCCGATCCCGACGCCTCGCTCTACTACCTCGCGGTGATGATTGAAGGCGGCGAGGATCCGCGCTTCATAGCCCGCCGCATGGTGATCCTCGCTTCCGAGGACATCGGCAACGCCGACCCGCAGGCGCTGGTCGTGGCAACCGCCGCGGCGTCGGCAGTGGACCGGGTCGGCATGCCGGAGGCGGCGCTGAACCTCGCCCAGGCCGCGACCTATCTCGCCCTCGCCCCGAAATCGAATGCTTCCTACGCGGCGATCAATGCCGCCCGGGAAGAGGTGCGCCGCAACGGTCCCAAGCTGCCCCCGGCCCACCTCCGAGACAGCCACTATGCGGGCGCGAAGGAACTGGGCCGCGGCGAGGGATACGTCTACCCGCATGACGTGGAGGGCGGAGTTTCCGATCAGTCACTGTTGCCGGAGGGCCTCGAAGGGCTGCGCTTCTACGAGCCGACCAGGTACGGATTCGAGTCGGAACTTGCCCGCCGCCGTGAAGCCGCGGCAAAGATCCGGGGCCAGAAGAATCGGGATGGCGAAGGCCAGCCATAACGACTGACTTTTGCCAGCTTGGCAATGCCTTTGGATCCGTTATCCCAAGCCGAAAACGCTTAGGGAACCTTTAGCCAAATCCCACAACTTTTTCAGGCTTTCAGGGTTTCATTGATCAGACCCAACTTGAGCAAGACGCCAGGTGGGGTGCTGTGTCGGCCGGAGACTCGGACTGGGGGTCTCCGGCCGAGTTGTTTCTCCGGCGTACACTTCGGTTCATGGCTACCGACACCGCCTCTTCCGCAGCGACCAGTTCAAACGGATCCTCGCCCGCTTCGACTCCTCCGCTGGAGTCGTTCAATCCCGCCACCGGTGCGGTGATTGGCAGCGTCGAGACGATTACTCCGGACCAGGTCCAGGGGATCGTCGACGAGGTCGCCGAGATTCAGCCGGCCTGGGCCGAACTCCGGCCGTCGGACCGTGCGACCTACCTGAAGCGTGCTGCCACGGTCCTTCACGACCGTCTCGACGAGATCGCCTCGCTGCTCTCGCAGGAGCAGGGCAAGCCGATCTCCGAGTGCTACACGATGGAGTTGATCCCTTCGATCGACGCTCTGCGCTGGTGCGCGAAGGAAGGCCCGGGGATCCTCAAGGACGAGAAGATCTCCTACCCGCAGCCGTTCTTCAAGACCAAGCGATCGAAGTTCAGGTACCAGCCGATCGGCGTGGTCGGCGTGATTGCTCCGTGGAACTACCCGTGGACGATCCCGATGCAGGAGATCGCGATCGCCCTGATGTGCGGCAATGGCGTCGTGCTCAAGCCGGCCAGCCTCACCCCGCTGCTCGGCGAGGCGATCCAGAGCGTGTTCGAGGATGCCGGCCTCCCCAAGGGCCTGGTCCGCAACGTCCACGGCGGCGGTCGCATCGGTGATGCCCTGACCAAATCGACGGCGGGCAAGATCTTCTTCACCGGATCGGTCCCGGTCGGTTACAAGGTCGGCGAGGAATGCGCCAAGCTGATGAAGGGCTGCGTACTGGAGCTGGGCGGCAAGGACCCGATGATCGTGCTCGAGGACGCGAATGTCGATTTCGCGATTTCCGGGGCGGTCTGGGGTGGCTTTGCCAACGCCGGCCAGACCTGTGCCGGGATCGAGCGCGCCTATGTGCGTCGTGAGGTCAGCGAGAAGTTCATCGAGGGCGTGGTTGAGGGAGCGAAAGCCCTCAAGGTCGGCGACCCCTCCGAGGTGGACACGGAGATCGGCCCGATGGTCAGCAAGGACCAGTACGACCTGGTCTGCGAACTGGTCGACGACGCGGTGGCCAGCGGCGCGACTTTGCGCTGCGGCGGTCCGGTGGATGTCGAGGGCTTCCCGGAGGGCAACTTCATTGCCCCGGTGGTCCTCACCGACGTCACTCACGAGATGAGGATCATGAAGGAAGAGATCTTCGGTCCGGTGCTGCCGATCATCACCGTTCAGTCCGATCAGGAGGCGCTTGACCTCGCCAACGATTCGGAGTTCGGCCTCGGCGCCTCGGTCTGGACCAAGGACCGTCAGCGCGGTGAGCGGATCGCCGACAGGATCGAGTCCGGCATGGTCTGGATCAACGACCACATGTTCACCCACGGCGCCTGTCAGTGCACCTGGGGCGGGGTCAAGGATTCCGGTCTCGGCCACTCCCATTCCAAGTTCGGCTTCTACGAATGCGTGGAGATCAAGCTGGTCACCTACGAACCCGGCCTGACCCGCAACTTCTGGTGGCACCCCTATGACGAGACCCTCGCCACGGCGATGAAGTCCTCGGCCAGCCTGCTCTACGGCAAGGGCGGCCAGCGGGTCGAGGCGCTCAAGTCCGGGGCCGGCCCGCTGCTCGAGGTCGGGCGCCGGATCACCAAACGCCGCTCCCGGTAGGGCTGCTGAAGTTCCTCGCCTTCATCGGGCTGGTCGTCGTCGTGCTCGGCGGCGGCTGGCTGGTGTTTGGCCGGGGTGGTGAGGACTCCGATTCCTCGAAGTCCGCGACCTCCACGACCGAACCGGCGAAAGACACCGACGACTGGAACACAAAGCCGGCGAAGGTCCAGGGACCGAAACTGCCGCCTTCGCATTGTCCGGCTGAATCGTCGAACTGCGTCGTGGCCAGCGGCCGGGTGATCTACGTCGAAGCGGTAGATCCCGACGGTGACGGCGACGCCCATTTCGTGACCGTCTCGGAACAAAGCGTGACCATGTCGGGAATAACAATCTTCGACGTCCGGGCCGACCTCAGGCCCGATCCGCTCCCGGGCATCGGAGATCTGGTCGGCGGCGCCGGCCCGGTATATCCCGGGCATGCCGGGCAGAAGCAGATCCAGGTCGACGAATTCCACGTCGCCCGCTGAGCGTTTCCGGAGAAGTCGGGCCTGGCGTTCAGCCCCGCCCCGGGATCACTGAAACCTGAGTCTCTTGCCCGACAGGTGGGCCTTGCAGGTGCCCTCGCTCGCCTTCACATAGATCTTTGCCTTGTTCCGGGAAAGGAACCGGCCGGAAACGTTGATCTTCAGGAAAGGAGAGAAACCCTTGCGCCGGATCTCGGTGAAGCGGAAGCCGCTCCGCCGGTTGAGCCCGATGGTCGTGTTGGGAAGAGCCGGGTCCAGCACCACTACACCGTCGTAGGAGGGCAGGCTCCCGGGGCTGCAGGGTGTCCCGTTCGGCAGCTTGAATCGCAGCGCTACGCCGATGTGCCAGATCCGGCCACGATCGGTCTGGATCGCGGCGGCGGTGCCGTTGTTCCATTCCTGAACGTAGTCGCCGTTTCTGGGCTTGATCTTCGCGATCGCCGGGCTTGACGCCAACCCTGCCGCAGCGATCGCGGCGGTCAGCAACCCCACGAACAGATACCTCTTGCTCCGTTTCATTCTTCCTCCTCCGAAAACGGGCGGTTCCCCTGATCTCACCTGATTGTCGCGATTCGGCTTGCAGACTGCAAGTCGGGTTCTGGGCGATGCCCGGCGGCCGTCCGGGGGAGGGAATGGCGCGAGCGCATCCGTGGGAGACTGCGCCGGATGCCCGATGGGTCTGACAACGCGATCCGGCTGAGGAATCTCGGCCGGGACTACGGTGAACGCCCGGCCCTGGAGGGGATCGAACTGGATCTGCCCGAGGGTTCGTCGCTGGCGGTCCTGGGCCCGAACGGATCCGGAAAAAGCACCCTGCTCCGGGTTCTGGCGACCCTGCTCAGGCCCAGTCGCGGCGAGGTGGAAGTGCTGGGCTGCTCGCTTCCAAACGACTCCTGGAAGCTTCGGGGCCGGATCGGTTATCTCGGCCACGAGCCGCTGCTCTACGAAGACCTGACCGGCCGCGAGAACCTCGAGTTCCAGGCCCGGCTCTACGGGATTCCGGCCGGACTGGCGGCGGAGAGAATCGAATCCGACCTCGGGACGCTGGGGATGGGCAGGCGGGCCAACTACCGGGTCAGTGACTACTCGGCAGGCATGAAGCAGCGGATCGCGATCTGCCGGGCGGTGCTTCATCGCCCCGCTCTTCTGCTTCTCGACGAGCCGGAGTCCAACCTCGACCCGGAAGGCCGCGAGGCAGCCCGTTCCCTGATCGGGCACCCGGGCCAGCTCGCCTGGGGCAGCGAAGCCCCTGTCACCAGGGTCGCCGTCTCCCACGAGCCGGAGAAGGCGCGGGAAGAATCCGACCGGGTACTCGAACTGGCGATCGGCGGGGTGGTCGCGTGACCCCGTCCCGCCAGGCTTTCACGGCGATCGTCGCCAAGGACCTGCGTACCGAGTTGCGCACGATGCGCTCTCTGCCGGCGATGATCCTCTTCGCGGTGACCACCTTCATCATCTTCCGCTTCGGTCTCGACCGCACGGCCCTTTCCGGCAGCCTCGCCTCGGGAGTGATCTGGACCACCCTGCTCTTCGCGGCGATTCTCGGGATCAACCGGATCTTCCTGCCGGAACGGGAGGAAGGCGGCTTCGATGCTTTCCGGCTCGCGCCGGTTGACCGGCCGGTGCTCTTTGCCGCCAAGGCCGCGGTGCTCTTCCTCTATCTGGCCGTGCTCGAGGTCATTGTCGTGCCGGTTTTCGCAGTCTTCTTCCTCCAGGACTGGGGCGGACTGATCCCCCTGGTCCTCGTCCTGCTGGCGACCAATCTCGGATTCGCGGCCCTTGGCACGCTGATCTCGTCGATGGCGGTCAACTCGCGGGCCCGCGACCTGCTGGTGCCGCTGCTGTTGCTGCCGCTCGTGGTGCCGCTGATGATCGCCGCCACCGGGGCAACTTCACCGCTGCTGGATGCAGGCGGGCCTTCCTACGACAAGTTCGGGACATGGCTTCTGGTCCTCGGTCTATACGATGGGGTCTTCTGCCTCGTCGGTTATGCCGTTTTCGACTTCCTGCTTGAGGATTGAGTCGGCACCGGGCGGAATCCGAAATGTCGGGACGCGGTCTAGGAAAACTCTCCATTCTCACGGCGCTGGTGCTGCTGGCCGGCATGCTGCTGGTCTTCTTCTGGGTCCCGATGGATGCGGTCGAAGGGTTCCGCCAGAAGATCTTCTACATCCACGTGCCGCTCGCGATTGTCGCGCTCTGCGGATTCGTCGCCGGCGGTGTCGAGGGTTTCCGTCACCTGCGGACAAACGACCGGCGCCATGACGCCAACTCATATGTCTTCATCCACATCTCGGTCGTCTTCGGGGTGGCCACCCTGATCACCGGCATGCTCTGGGCCAAGGCTTCCTGGGGCCACTACTGGGTCTGGGACGAGCCGACCCTGGTCAGCTTCCTGATCGTCTTCCTTCTCTACTGCACCTATTACCCGTTCCGCTACGCGATCGAGGACCGGGACAGGCAGGCCCGTTACGCGTCGGTCTTCGCGATCACCGCCGGTGCTTTCGTGCCGCTCAACTTCATGGCGGTGCGGATGGCGCAGAGCCTGGTCCATCCGCGGGTCTTCGCGACCAGCGAGGGCGGCCTGCCCGGGTCGATGCTGTTTACCTTCCTGGTCTGCCTGGTCGGCGTCGGACTGCTGTGGGTGACCCTGGTCAAGCTGGAGTTGCTCGGCAAGCAGACCTCCGGCCAGGTCTCGAAGCTGAGGCGCGCCCTCGAGGCAGAGGGTTTCGGCGGTAACACCGAGGCGACCGGGACCGTCGGCCGCCGAATCGCACCGAACCTGGAGGCAAGGTAGATGTCTGATGTGCTGCCCGGCGACGCCGGATACGTTTTCGCCGCCTACATCGTCTTTCTGGCCCTGCTGCTGATCTATCTGGGAATCCTCGGAGCGAAATTCCAGCGGATCAGCCGGGATCTCACCGAACTGACCGGAGAGGTCGAGGCGGGCCGTGCGCCCGAAACGGCGGGATCCGAAGGACCGGCCGAAACCGGGTCGGCCGAAGCCGGGGCCAAAGAGCCAACCGGTGTCTGAACTACTCACACTCGGGCTTTCCCACAAGACGGCTCCGCTGGAGCTTCGAGAGCGACTCGCCCTGCCGGAGGGCCGGGCCGCCGGCCTGATGAACGAGCTGACCGGCAACGGCGACGCGGCCGAGGCGACGATCGTCTCGACCTGCAACCGGACCGAGGTCTATCTGGTCGCTCCCGACCCGGTCGTGGCGGAATCCGAGATTCTGAGCGCCCTCGCTGCACAGGCAGGCATCCGGCCGACGGAACTGGTCGGCCACCTCTACTCGCTTCGCGGCCCCGATGCGGCCCGGCACCTCTTCCGGGTCACGGCCGGGCTTGAATCGATGGTTCTGGGCGAAGCGGAGATCCAGGGCCAGGTCAAACGGGCCCATGAGCTTGCCCTGGTCGAAGGCGCGTCCGGCCCGATCCTGAACCGGCTCTTCCGCGGCGCGATAGCGGCCGGCGGCAGGGTCCGGAACGAGACCGGCATCAGCGAGAAGGGCGTGTCGGTCGCTTCGGTGGCTGTGTCGGAGGCAAAGCGAACCCTCGGCGACCTCGCCAACCGCCTGGCCCTGGTGATCGGGGCCGGGGCGACCGCCGAGCTGGTCGCCCGTGCCCTGAACGCCCGCGGCACCGAATCTGTCTTCGTTGCCAACCGCCACTTCGACCGGGCACTCGGCCTTGCCGACCGCTTCGGCGGGGAGGCCGCCAGGGTCGCTGACCTGCCCGAGCGCCTGACCGAACCGGACATCGTGGTCTCGGCGACCAACTCGCCGCATCACCTGATCGACCGGGACATGCTGGAGCCGGTGATGGGCTCACGCGACGGACGGCCCCTGCTGCTTGTCGATCTCGCAGTTCCCCGCGACATTGACCCGGAGGTCCGGAAACTTCCCGGCGTTTCCGTGCTCGACCTCGACGACCTGCAGGTGGTGGTGGAACGGAACGCGGCCAGCCGGGCCGATGAGAGTCTGAAGGCCGAAAGGATTCTCAACGCCGAACTGGACCTCTTCGAACGATGGGTCGAGTCGCTGGAAGTGCTTCCGGCGATCGTTGCCCTGCGGGAGAGGGCCGAAGAGATCGTGCGACGGGTGCTGACCGAGAACGAGGGCCGCTGGATGAACCTGAGCGATGCCGACCGCGACCGGGTCGAGGCGGTGAGCAGGGCGGTCGCCCAGCGCATGCTCCACGAGCCGACCCTCAGGCTGAAGGAGATGGCCGGAACCGAGGCGGCCTACGAGGCGGTGAACACCCTGCAGGAGCTGTTCGGGCTCAACACAGAGACGGATCCCGGTGGCGGCTCCGAGGCAACGGTGACACCGATCCGGCGCGAAGAGGGTTGAGCTCTTCAGGTGCCGACAGCCTCACCGTCGCTTCCCGTCCGAGTCCGCTGGCGCTGGCGCAGACCGCCCTGGTCAGGTCGGCACTGGGACTGGGCGAGGAGGCGGTCCTGCCCGTCGAAAACGAAAGCGGCCCGGCCGACAAGGAGAGGTTCGTCCGGGGGGTCGAGCAGGCACTGCTGACGGGCCGGGCCGACCTCGGGGTTCATTCGGCCAAGGACCTTCCGGGCGAAATGACCGCCGGTCTTCTCATCGCCGCGGTGCCCGAAAGGGCCGATGCCCGGGACGTCTGGATCGGGTCGGGCGGTTCGGTCGGGGAGATCCCGGAAGGAGCCCGGGTCGGCACCTCGAGCCCACGGCGCCGGGCCCAGCTCATGGCGATCAGGCCGGACCTGGTCATGGTCGACATGGCCGGCAATGTGGATACCCGCCTGGCCAGGCTCCAGGCAGGTGATGCGGACGGCCTCGTGCTGGCGATGGCGGGACTCGAGCGGCTCGGTCGCGACTCGGAGGCGGCCTTCGCCTTTGACCTGGAGCAGATGGTCCCGGCCGCCGGTCAGGGCGCGCTGGTCGTCCAGGGCCGGGTCAACGGGACCGGGCTCGGGCAGGCCGCCGCGATCAATGACGAGTCTTCCTTCGCCTGCGTGGAAGCCGAGAGGGCCGCGGTGGTCGCGGCCGGTGCGGGCTGCGACAGCCCGGTTGGTTTCCATGCCGTGATCTCCGGGGCGCGGATGACGATCGAGGGCTTTGCCGGACGGATCGACGGTTCGGCCTGGGTCCGCGACCGGGTCGAAGGTGACGCCTCGCGCCCGGCGCAGCTCGGGCGGGAGCTAGCTGGCAGGATGCTCGCGGCCGGAGCGGCCGGGATCCTCGCGGATACGGTTGGGACGTGAGCGGAGCAGGTCCAGGAGAGGTCCCCCAGACGGCTGATCAACGCCGGGCGCCGGTTGCCCTCGTCGGTGCCGGACCGGGTGACGCGGGGCTGATGACCCGCAGGTCGCTGGAGCTGATCGCCGACGCAGACGTCATCTACTACGACCGGCTGATCCCCCCGGAGGCGCTCGAAGGAGCCGGTCCGGAGGCCGAGCTGGTCTATGTCGGAAAGGAACCGGGCAAACCCGGACTCGGCCAGGAGGAGATCAACCGCCGTCTGGTCGCGAGCGGCCGGGCCGGGCTGAGGGTCGTCCGGTTGAAAGGCGGAGATCCCTTCGTGTTCGGCCGGGGCTCCGAGGAAGCGGAAGCACTGCAGGCCGCCGGACTTGAGTTCGAAGTGGTTCCGGGTGTGACCGCCGGGGTCGCGGCGAGCGCGGCGGCGGGCATCCCCGTGACGCATCGGGGCGTGGCCACCGCCGTGACCTTCTCGACCGGGCACGAGGATCCGGACAAGCCCGAGTCGACCCTCGAGCTGAAGCGGCTGGCGGAAACGCCTGGAACGCTCGTCTTCTACATGGGCCTGAAAAACCTGGCGGAAAACACCTCCGCCCTGATCGAGGGCGGACGGCCATCCGATCAACCTGCCGCGGTGATCGAGCAGGGCACCACGTCCTCCCAGCGGGTAGTGGCCGGGACCCTGGCCACGATCGCGGAGCAGGCAAGAGCAGCAGGTCTGAAACCACCGTCCCTGGTCGTGGTTGGCGAGGTGGTCTCCAGACGCGAGCAACTGGCCTGGTTCGAGAAACGGCCCCTCCATGGCAAGTCAGTAGTCGTGACCCGGGCCCGCGAGAGGGTCCCGGCCCTGGCCGGCAAGCTGCGCCTGCTGGGCGGCGAAGTGGTGGAGATCCCGGTGTCGAGAACCGAGGCCGTGGACCCCGGTGAACCGCATCTGTCCGCGTCTCTCGACCGGTTCGGTTCGGGTGGTTTCGACCTGGTCTGTTTCACCAGCCCGACCGGGGTGGCCACCTTCTTCGAGCGGCTGGCCGAGCGCGCTCTCGATTCCCGCGCTTTCGCCGGAGCCGAACTGGCGGCGATCGGGCCGAGCACTGCACGGGCCCTGGCTGAGCGCGGACTGAATGCGGATTACCTGCCGGAGCGTTTCGTCTCGGAGGGCATGCTGAAGAGGCTCGAGAAGGTCCCGATGGAAGGCCGCCGGGTGCTGGTCATCCGGGCCGAGGAGGGCCGGGAACTCTTGCCGGACACCCTGCGGGAGCGCGGGGCCGAGGTCACGGTGACGCCGGTCTACCGCACCCTGCCCGAACAGCCGCTGGAAGAGGATCTCGATCGTGCAGCCGGCGCCGACTTCATCACCTTCACTTCCGGCTCCTCGGTTCACAACTTCGTCCGGACCGGGTCGGTGGACCCGGCTGATTTCGCCCCGAGGGTTGTGACCATCGGACCGGTCACCTCGGATGCCGCTCGCGGGGCCGGGTTCACGGTTTCGATCGAGGCCGAACGCCACGACCTCGACGGTCTGGTCGCGGCGATCTGCTCTGCCGTCTGAATCCCGGTTACCGGGAAATACACTTCCCGCATGAAGCGCGTCCCCGTCCTGATCCTTGCCGTGGCGGCATCCCTGTTTGGCTCGATTTCCCTGGCTCCGGTCGCCCAGGCCGGGATCAGCTGCCGGTACGTCGCGGCCGGGCCGGACGGACCGCGCGGAAACCGGCTGGAGATCAAGCTGACCCGTTACGAGGAGGCTGTCGCCCTGCTCCCCGGCGAGGGCTCGAACATCCGGGTTACCGATGACCAGCGGATGAAGACTCTCCGCTGCAAGGGAGGCAGGCCGACCATGGTCAACCTCGATCGGGTCGACTTCACGGCCGACCGCGGGGCCACGGGATCGTCGATCTACATTGCCGAGGCACCTACCTTCGGACCGGGAGCATCCCCGGCCGGGACCGGCGGCAAGGGCATCACCTTCATCGCCAGGGGACCTGCGCTGAGCTTCGGCATCGGAGGCACAACCGGGCCGGACTTCATCCAGATGGGCATGGCCGGCAAGGCGGCGGCGCTCGATTTCTACCCTGACGTCTTTCCCGGGGACGGGACAGGAGATGGAATAGACGCCAGGATTTACGCGAAGTTCGTCAACCTCCTGGTCCGCGGGGACGGGGGCGCGGATTCCATCGCCGGCAGCCAGATCGACTACTCGTTGACCAGTTTCACCGGCCCGCTGACCGTCCCGACTTCGATCTACGGCGAGGGCGGCCCCGACGCACTGGTCGGTGGCCGTTACATGGACTATCTCGATGGAGGCCCGGGCGACGACTTCCTGCTCGGAGCCGCCGAAGCCGACCAGTTGTTCGGCGGTCCCGGGATAGATCAATTCCGGGGCGGACCGGGTCCGGACCAGATCGACGCAATCGACCACAACCCCGGCGAGGACATCCGCTGCGGTCGCGGCCATGACCTCGCCCGCATGGACCTGAAGGACGTGGACCGGGATTGCGAGGCCTTCCGTTTCCCCTGAACCCGGAGAACCCAGACCGGTCACCTTTCTCACCGACTTCGGCTACAGCGACGAGTATCCCGGGGTCTGCCGCCTGGTGATCGCCGGCATTGACCCGAGGATCAGGGTCATTGACATCACCCACGGCATTCCGCCCGGAGACATCCGGCGCGGGGCGCTGGCCCTGGCCGCGGCGGTGCGCTACTCCGCTCCGGCCGTTCACCTCGCGGTGGTCGACCCCGGGGTCGGAAGCAGCCGGAGGGCGGTCGTGCTGACCTGCGGGAATCACCACCTCGTCGGACCCGACAACGGACTTCTTTCCCTCGCGGCGACCGTGCTCGGCGGAGTGGAGGCGGCCTTCGACGTGTCCGGAACCCCGGTGCGAGCCGGAGACAGCGACACCTTCCACGGCCGCGACGTCTTCAGCCCGGTGGCTGCCGAACTGGCCCGGGGTGCGGCGCCGGGTGAACTGGGCGACCCGGTCGGTTTCCGTGAACTGGTGCCGCTGGAGCTGCCCGAACCGGTCATCACTCCGGAACAGGTGGATGCCCATGTCCTCTACCCGGACCAGTACGGCAACGTCGTCCTCAACCTGCACGAGGAGGTCCTCGACGGAACCTTCTTCACGGAAGTTGATTCTGTCCAGCTGGAAACCAGCCTGCAGGAGACCATCGTGCCGCTCGGTCGCACCTTCGCCGACGTGGAAGCGGGAGAGCCGGTCATCTACACCGACTCGACCGGCTATCTCGCCCTGGCGGTTAACCGTGGCAGCGCCGCCAGCCGCTTCGGCCTCGGGCCCGACAATCAGCTCAGGTTCACCCCGGCAGGCCGAAACGCCTAGGCCGGTACCGGTTCGTCCTCAGCCAGTTCGATCTTCACCGCCGACGGGTAAAGATCGACCAGGTCTACGGCACGAAGACCATCTGCGGCAGCCGCGAAGAGAACCTGGGCGGCCTCGGTCGGACTTTCCGCGTCAGTCGACATCACGAGGTTTGCCAGCCTGCCTGATTCCCATCCGAGCACGGGACCGAACTCGCCGTGGGCCGCCTCCATGTAGTCGATGAATGGCTCCCAAGCATCTCCTTCTGCCGACGGAAAATTCGGGATGCTGATCCAGGCTCGGTACTCCACGTCAATCACGATAGCCCTTCGCTCTCAGTTTGGCCAATTGATTTCGCCAGGTCCTCTGGCTGCTCGGCGTCGTCGCCAGAATCTCCGGACTCAGGTCCCGATTCGGGGGGAATGCCACCCAGTGCTTGCGGCGTTTCTCAACGCGCCAGCCTTGCTTTCGCAAACTCCTGATCAATTTCCGGAGATCGCCGCTGTAACTCATGACCCGATAAGGGATGAGCGGCAAAGACTCACCTCCCCGGTAGCCTCCGGCGAGTGATCATTGGCCGTCCACATCTGCATTTCCGCCTGACCGATTCGACCAACGAGCGGGCCCGTCAGGCCGCCGCGGATGGGGCTCCATCCGGAACCCTGATCACCGCCGAGAGCCAGACCGCGGGCCGGGGGAGGCAAGGTCGGCCGTGGAGCACACCGGCCGGATCGGCGGTGGCCTGGAGCGTCCTGATCCGGCAGTCGGTCGAGGTGCCGGGCACGCTGCCCCTTCAGATCGGCGTCGGGGTCTGTGAAGCGGTCGAGTCACTGGGTGCGACCGGCGTACGGATGAAATGGCCCAACGACATCTGGATCGAAGACCGAAAATGCGCCGGGATCCTGGTCGAGGCCAGACCCCAGGACGGCTGGGCGGTGGCCGGAATCGGCCTGAACCTCTCGATCCCCGATGAAGGCTTTCCCGATGAGCTGCTGGGGAGGGCGACCTCGGTCGGCGGCGGAGTCACCTTCACCGACGCGGTGGCTGCTTTGAACGAGCACGTGGGGCGGCGAATCGACATGCCGGTCGAGGAAACTCTCGCCTCGTTCGCAGGCAGGGACGCGCTCAGGGGCCGAACGGTCCGCTGGGCGGAGGGTGAGGGCACGGCTTCGGGGATCGACCGCGAGGGGAATCTTCTGGTCGAGTCGACCGCGGGTTGTCTTTCGACACTGAATGCCGGTGAAGTCCACCTCTCTCTCCCGGTCGACGCCGCATGAGCCCCGGTAGCGATTCCCCGACGCTCGCCCCGGTCGAGTCAGACGGCCTGCCGATCGACTTCACCCGTCCCGGGGTGATCTGGCTGGATGAGCTACCGGTGCCGATCGAGCCAACCGGAACCGGCAAGGCGGTCGCGCGCCTGCGGGAGGGACGGCTCGTCGTCGGGGGCGGCAGCCGGACCCAGGTCCTGGCTGCGATCGACCGTTGGTACCGGCGGGAAGCCCGGAAGCGCATCGAACCACTGGTCGTTATCGAAGGCGAGCGGCTGGGTCTCGAGGCGAAGAAGGTCAGGATCGGGAACCAGCGAACCCGCTGGGGGTCCTGCTCGACCAGCGGGACAGTTTCCTTCAACTGGCGCCTGGTGATCGGCCGGCCGGAGGCCCTTCACTACGTGGTGGTACACGAACTGATCCACCTCAGGCATCACAACCATTCGCGGGCATTCTGGGACGCCCTTGCCGAGGCGTTCCCCGACTTCAAGCGGGAGGCGACCTGGCTGCGGTCCAACGAGCGCGAACTGCTCAAATGGAAGCCCCGAATCTGATCCGGTAGCGTGGCCGCATGATCGAAGTCGGCAGGGCAAGCATCCGGAAGACCACGACCGGAGTGATTTTCGTGCTCTTTGCCCTCGCGTCGGCGTTTGCGATCTCCCATCCCGCCGAGGCTTCGACCCGGTCGAACCTGAACCGGGCCCTGAACCAGGTGATGGAAGTTCCGAACGGACCGCCCGGCATCTCGATGCAGATCGTGAAGAACGGCCATTCGCGGTACTTCCGGCGGGGCGTCGCCAACGTGCGGACCGGCGCCAAGCCCCGGCTCCGGGAACGTTTCCGGATTGCCAGCGTGGCCAAGGCCTTCAGTGGCGCGGTCGCCCTGAACCTGGTCGCGCGGGGCAAACTCAGTCTGGATTCGACGATCGGTGAAGTCCTGCCCGGCATGATGCCGAAGGCCAGGCAGGTCACCCTTGGCCAGGCCCTCCAGCACACCGGCGGCCTGCCGGAATACATCAAGTCGAAGGGCTTCATCCGGGATATCAACCGGAACCCGGCCGCCTTCGTCCCTCCGACCCGGATCATCTCCTGGGTCCGCAACTCCGGGCTGACGCATCGTCCGGGAACGAAGTACGAGTATTCCGACACCGACAACATCGTGGTCGGCCTGATGGCCCAGCGGGTGACCGGCGTTCGCTACCTCTGGCAGATCCGCCGGCTCGGCCAGAAGATCGGCGGCCTGTCGGCAACTTCGCTGCCCCGGACGATCCGGATGCCGGAGCCCTTCATCCACGGTTACGACATCACGCCCGGCAAGACGCCCGAGGACATCTCCCGCTTCATCAATCCTTCGGGGGCCTGGGCCTCGGGCGGCATCGTTTCGACCCTGCCCAACCTGAGCCGCTTCTTCCGGGCCTATGTGAGAGGCCGCTTCTTCGGTCAGGGTGCCGGGGCAGGGGCGATCAAGCGGGCGCAGCGGCAGTGGATCCGCGGCGAGTCCCAGCCGGCCGGTCCGGGTCACAACTGGGCCGGCATGGGCCTCTTCCGGTACGTGACCAAATGCGGAGTGATGTACGGGCACACCGGTTCCTTCCCCGGCTACCGGGTCTTCGCCGCTTCCTCGGCCGACGGCAAGCGTTCGATTGCCTTCGTCGCCAACGCCCAGATCCTCGCCCACACCCAGGGCAACCCGAACGCCCCCCAGGTCAGCGCGAAGATCCGCCGCGCCCAGGTCGCCGCGGTCTGTTACGCCCTGAAGTAGTTCAGAAAGTGGAGTAGCTCTCCGGGGAGAGATCGAAGCCGTGGCCGGTGTTGACGTTCTCGCAGTGCATGCCGTCGCCCGCTTCGTTGGTCTGGCATTCGAACGGGCTGACCAGATTGATGTTTCCCGCGGGGACCGACGGACCATTGTTCATGGTCGTATCCCCGGCACAGACCACATAACCGTGCTTGTCAGCGACGGCGAGGCCGTTGCCGTAATCGAGCTGGCATTTCGGGTCCGGCTTGACGTTCCAGCTGTGCTTCGCGATGTCGCAGCGGACCATCGTGCTATCGGCGATGCAGCCGATGTTGCCCTTCGGGGAAGTGAAAGTCTCCAGCTTGAGCGTCGTGCTCTCCTGTTTGTCGGTACCGCAACCGGCGATCAGGAGACCGGCGGCCAGCAGTGCCAGGGCGCTACTCGGAATCTTCTTCGGAATCCGCATGGTTTCCGGAGGATTCTTCCTCATTTGTCCCGGGGCTCTCCACCTCGGCGTTTTCAGTCTCTTCGCCTTCGGTGGTTGCTTCCGTGGTCTCCGTATTCTCGACCTCCGGATTCTCCGCCTGGTTCTTCTTCTTGTTCTTCTTGCGACGACGCTTCTTGCCGCCCTTGGGGAAGTTCCGGAGCAGCTCGCGGGCAACGGCGGAGGGCTTCCTCGCCATCCTCATCCGGGCGCCGCGAAGGACCTCTTCGCCTTCCGGTGTGTGGGCGACCGCCGCGGCGAGCAGCGAAACGGCCAGGCGACGGTCCTGCTTGCGGGCGGCCTGGACCAGCTTCCTCGCGTTCTTGCCGTGGGCGCGGCCGGCCGAGTTGACCAGCAGGCCGAGCAGGCGCTTGGTTTCCGGCCAGCGCTGGACCGCGTACTCCTCGTGAAGCTCGCGGGTGTATGAAGCGAGTCGCCAGACCCAGGCCTGGGCCTGGTCGCGCCGGCCGATCCGCTTGTCGACCAGGGCCTGGAGCAGGACCTTGGTGCCGGCCCGCTTCTCGTCCCGGCTCCAGGTACCGACGATGTCGATCGCGTCATCGAAAGCTTCGGGGTCCTTCAGGCTGGCGATCTCGCCGAGCGCCTTGACCCTGAGCTGCGCATTGCGGTTGCGCTGGACGCAGGTGATCAGGTAGCGGCGGCGCAGTTCCTTGGTCCGGTCGTGCTGGAGCATGGCCTTCGCCCGGCGCCAGCCCTGTGTGGTGACCCGGGCGCCGGCCAGGGCGGCCCAGACATGCTGCTCGGCGTAGTCGAGGTTCTCGACCGCGATCCGCCAGATGTCCCTTTCCAGGACTTCGATGCGGCGCTGCGGGTCGTCGGAGACCGGGACGATCCGTCGCTCCACCCGGACCTTGCGGCCGCGGCCACGACGGACCGGGCCGACCACGATCGCCCCGCCGCGGTAAACGTCGCGGTCGAGCAGGCTGTGCAGGGTGACGATCGACTCGTCATGGGTGGTCGCCGGATGTACGAAGTCGATCACCAGTCCGGCTTCCTTGTTCGGAGAGCGACGGGTCACGCGGCCGACCCGCTGCTGGTAGATCCGCTTCGAGGCGGTCGGGGCCAGATGCATGCAGATCGTGGCGCGGGGGGAGTTCCAGCCCTCGGCCAGCAACTGGGCGTTGCAGAGCACGTCCACCTCGCCCCGTTCGAAGGCAGCGAGAGTCTCGGAGAGTTCACGCTTCGGGGTTTCGCCGGAGACGGCCTTGGCGTTGATGCCGAATTCCTGGAAGGCGGCGGCGACGTTCTTGGCGTGCTGGACGCCGGCTGTGTAGAGCACGCCCGGTGCCTTGCGGAAGCGTGACTTGTAGAGGTCGGCGATCGCCATATTGAACGGCGCCTGGTCAAGCAGCTTGGCCAGCTCCTCCTGATCGAAGTCCTGGTCGACCTCGCCCTTGCGGAGTGGCACCTTGGCGATGGTGCGGACGCCTGGACCCGGCGGGATGCGAAGGCAGCGCAGCGGGGCGATCACGCCCCGGCGGGCAGCCTGGGCGAGGTCGAAGCGTGAAGTCTGGGTGGGGAAGAGGTCGG
>JAGQUR010000086.1:34191-44003 GCA_020438395.1 Solirubrobacterales bacterium
TCGCGGTCATGCCGATGTAGACCGGCCCGGGCCAGGCCCGGATGCAGGCCGAAGTCTTTTCGCCGAGGGCGGTGTGGGCCTCGTCGCAGATGATCACCGTGTAGGCGTTGGAGACCCGCTTTGCGTTGCGGACGAACCACTGGTAGGTCTCGACCGTGACCGGGCCGTCGGCCTCGTCGCGGCCGTCGAGCAGCGGCGGGCGCAGCCGGTCCTTGTAACCGCGGTCGGAGATCTCCCCGATGAACTGATCAACCAGGTTGCGGCGATGGGTGAGGATCAGGACGCCGCCGGTGCCGGTGCGGGTCGCTTCGATGAAGCCGACCGCGGCAACCGTCTTGCCGGCTCCGGTGGCATGCTCAAACCAGAAGCGGCGGGCAGCACCCGGGTCGTCGGCAGCCTCGGCGACTTCCTCGTCCTCTTCATCTTCTTCGTCGGACCTGTCGACCCAGTCCTGGGGTTCCTCGTCTTCGGAGACGGTTTCGTCGATGACCTCGGCTTCGTCGTCTTCCTCGTCGCCGTCGGCCTCCCCGATCCCGTCGTCCTCTTCCGCGGGTTCTTCTTCGTCGGCCTGCTCCGGAAGCGGCGTGTCGCCCTCTTCCTCCAGCACTTCCAGGGTCTCGATTTCATCGATTGCCCCGACCTGCTGCTCGGCCGCAAGTTCGGTCAGCGTTCCGGAGAGGGCGTCGACCTGATGGGGGTTCAGTTCCGCCCCGTCCTTCAGGGTGGGTGGCTCCTGCCCGACCAGGCGTTCCAGGCCGAGCAGCAGTGAGAAGTTCCGGCGCCATTCGATCGAAGGTTCGGTCAGGCCGGCGTCGAGTTCGGCGATCGCGGCGTCGAACGCCCGGCGGCGGGCGGTGCCCGGAACCAGCGACTCCGGACCGTCTCCGTTCAGCAGGAGTGGCTCACGCGCGAATTCGGACGCACGCTCGATGTCTTTCTTTGAGGGGACCGCAGTTGATGCGGGTGCTGCAGTAGTCGTGGCCAACTCTAGCCTTCGCAAGTGATCCGAACCTCGGGTATCGACCCGGCCCGGATGAGTAGGTGATCAGAGTTTCCGACGGCGACGCTGGACGGACGGACGCCGGATTCCTCCGTGATCCGCGGAACGGCGGATCGGTCTCCTGTATTTAATCATTACTCGAATGAAAACGGCTGTTCACAGACATCTGCTTGTTTTCGCCCTGCTTTCGGTCACCTGCGTGGGACTGGTTCTGGCCGGCTGCGGTGACAGCGGCGAGGACCCTTCACCAGCCCCCGACTACGCGAAGAAACTGGCCGGCGCACCCGCCCCTCTGGCCTCGCTCTACGAGCAGGCAAATGAGCTCCTGCCGGGCGGTACCGACGCCTTCGACGAGCGGATAAAGGGGCTTCACGGCTACCCGGCCGTGGTCAACGTGTGGGCTTCCTGGTGCGGCCCCTGCCGGGCAGAGTTTCCGGTTTTCCAGAAGACCGCTGCGGCGATGGGCAAGAAGGTCGGCTTCCTCGGGGTTAACGCCCAGGACAACGACGACGCGGCGAATACCTTCCTCTCCACTCACCAGGTGCCCTACCCGAGTTACACCGACCCCGATGCGGACATCGCCCATGACCTGGGGGCGACCCACGGTTATCCGGCCACGGCGTTTTACGACGCCGAGGGCAACCTGACCTACACGAAGTCGGGTCCGTTCGAGAACCAGGCGGAGCTCGAAGACGCAATCCGCCAGTACGCGATAAACGGCGACTCCGGCTGAACGGTTCCCTGCCCGCTGGGCAGGACCGATACGCTCGGTTCGTGGAGATCAGCGACCCGACACTCGTCTACCTCCTGGTCCTTCTCGGTCTGACCGGGATCGGGATCGAGGCGGTCACCCCGGGTGGCTTCGTGCCGGCGATCCTCGGGATCGTGGCTCTGGTCTTCGGCGTGATCGGCATGGTCGACATCGGCCCGACCGCGATCGGCGTCGGACTGCTGCTTCTGGCAATCGTGCTGTTCATGGCCGCCGTGGCCCTTCACCTCTATCGCCCTCTCTCGATCGCCGGCGTAGTCTCGCTGGCCGCCTCCGGAATCTGGATGTTCGACCGGGATACCGACCCGACCTCGATCATCGCGGTGACCCTGGCTTCGGTCGTGCTAGGGCTTTTCATGCTCTTCGTGATCGAAAGGGCCGGTCAGACCAGGGAATCGCCGGTCCGCTACGGGCCAGAAGACCTGGTCGGCATGTCCGGCGACGTCAGGGTCCCGCTGCGACCGGAAGGGCAGGTCTTCGTCGACGGCGGACTCTGGCAGGCACGTTTGTCCGATCCCCAAGCCCGTCTTGGTATCGGCGAAAAGGTCACCGTAGCCGCGATCGAAGGCCTGACGCTGGTCGTCGACCCCCGCTTGGAAACCACTCAAGGAGACCACCTGTAATGGAAGTCATCGGAACCCTGATCGTCATCCTGGCGATCTTTTTCCTGATCGTCCTGTTCTCGGCGATCAAGGTACTGCGTGAATACGAGCGAGGGGTGATTTTCCGGCTCGGGCGTCTGATCGATCAGAAGGGCCCCGGACTGATCCTGCTGATCCCCTTCATCGACCGCATGGTGAAGGTCGACCTGCGGACGGTCACCCTGAACATCCCGCCGCAGGAAGTGATCACCCGCGACAACGTTCCCACCTCGGTCAACGCGGTCTGTTACTTCCGGGTCGTCGATTCGAATCGCGCGATCACCGACGTCGAGAACTACCTGATCGCGACTTCGCAGATTTCCCAGACATCGCTCCGGGCGGTGCTCGGCAAGGCCGAACTGGACGAGATCCTGGCCGAGCGCGAACGTCTGAACGAGTCGCTCCAGAAGATCATCGACGAGCAGACCGAACCCTGGGGCGTCAAGGTCACCACGGTCGAGATCAAGGACGTCGAGATTCCCGACGCGATGCAGCGGGCGATGGCCCGGCAGGCGGAGGCCGAGCGTGAACGCCGGGCGAAGATCATCAACTCCGAAGGCGAGTACCAGGCGGCCGAGAAGCTCACCGACGCGGCAGACATCATCAGCCGCAACCCTGCCTCGCTGCAGTTGCGCTACCTGCAGACGCTGCTCGAGATCTCGGGCAACCAGAATTCGACCGTGATCTTCCCGCTGCCGATGGACCTGATCTCCGCCTTCCAGCAGACCCTCGGCAATCTCGGCAATCCGGGCGAGGGGTCGGACGGCGGAATTCAGCCGACCATCGGAGGCAGCAAGCCGGACGATCTTTCATCGGAACCCTGAACCCGGTTTGAGTTCGCCTGAAGTCAGGATCGACCAGCTGACCGGCGGCCGGGTGCTGGTCGCGCCCGGCCGTTCGGAGCGGCCGGATGACTTCAGCCCGTTTCAGTGGCATCCGGCCGGGCATGACGGCTGCCCTTTCTGCGAGGGCAACGAAGCCGCGACGCCACCCGAGATCGAGGCCAGCCGCCCGGGCGGCGGCGATGCCGACTCGCCCGGCTGGGTCACTCGGACGGTGCCGAACCTCTACCCGGCGGTTCAGCCCCGGGAAGGCGGGGAAGCGGAGGACGGCCGCAAGGTTGCCGACCGGGCCGGGGCCGAATCGAGCGCCTTCTCCAGCCCGGCCGACCCGCTGCTCGCCTCCGGCCGGGGTTCCGAGCCGGACATGTTCGCCTCCCGTCCGGCCCATGGCAGCCACGAAGTGATCATCAACTCGCCTTTTCACCTTCCCTCGCTGGCGGAAATGGAGGAGGAGTCCCTTGCGGCCGCGGTGGCGGCGTGGCGCAGCCGGATGCGGGCTCACGGGGATTCGGCCTACGTCCAGCTGATCCTCAACCAGGGTCCCGATTCGGGCGCGTCACTGGAGCACAGCCACGCCCAGCTCGGGGCGATGGAGTTCGTCCCGCCTTCGGTTGCACGCGAGCGGGAAAGGGTGGGTGCCTACCGGGAGCGAACCGCCGGAGCGAGCCTGCTCGGCGAGATCCTCCGCGAGGAGATCCGCCGGGGCGAACGCCTCGTCGCAATCGACGACGAGGTCGCATTGATCTGTCCCTGGGCTTCCCGACATCCCTACGAGATGCGGA
Organism: Solirubrobacterales bacterium; assembly: GCA_020438395.1. GTDB lineage: Bacteria > Actinomycetota > Thermoleophilia > Solirubrobacterales > 70-9 > 67-14. The sequence goes on from JAGQUR010000086.1 coordinate 38,226, forward strand.
TCATTCCCCGTCGTCCCACATCCCGTTTCGAGGAGGACGAAGGCGGGGCCGCGATGCTGGGCCGGGCGGTCCGGGCGCTGACCGGACTCTTCGGCAATCCCTGCCAGCTGAACCTGTGGGTCCGGACCGCGCCGCGGGGAGTCGAGCACTTCCACTGGCATGTCGATCTCATTCCCCGGCTCGAACCGGCTTCGGCCTTCGAGATGGCGACCGGGGTGGACATCAACATCGTCACTCCCGAAGCCGCGGCCGGAACCCTGCGCGAGGCGATCGACTGAGTAGGCTGCCCCGATGCCGATCGACAATCGACCCTTCCCCCGTTTCGTCGCCGATGCCTCCCGCCACGGCATCCCCCACGGCCGCTTCGCCGAGCGTCTCGCCGCGGCGTTCCGGGAGGCTTGCGGCGAGATCGAGGATCTCCCCGCCGGCACCGCCATCCCGGACGAGTTCACCTGGTTCCCGGAGCGGGCCTGGTCCGGCCGGGTCTGGATACCGGTTTCCGGTGACTCCGAGGCGGTCCTGGAGGAGGGCGGCGAACCGGAGCCGATCGAGCTCTTCGGTTTCGTCAGCTTCGTCCAGCCCGAGGGCGGTGACCCGGCCGACTTCAAGGCTTCGGCCGACTTCACCGACGTGGTCCCCGCCGACAACCCGGACTGGACGATCGACCTCTCCGACGAGGTGATCGGCACCTGGCGTGGCGAGCAGGGCCGCGAAGCCGCGATGACCCTGGTCTGGGGGAGGTCGCTGGTCCGTGATGCCTTCGCCGTCACCGCCGAACTCGACGAGGTCACGGTGGACCAGGACCCGCTCTTCGGAGGCCAGGGTGGTCGGGCGGACCGCTTCACCCTGATCGCCCCCGATGCGCTCAAGAACTACGGTGATGACGCCTACCTCGAGATCAAGCTCTGGACCTCACGCGGCAAACAGGTGGCCCGCGAGTCGCTCTACGAGATCGAGGAACCCGAAACTCCGGAGGAAAACCCCGAGGTTTGATTTGATCGGGGTATGAAGAACCAGCAGAGGGTTGAGGAGCTTCGGGAACTGATCGATCGTGAGTCCGAAGGGCCGGTGCTCTCGGTCTTCTGCCGGACCGATCCGAGGGATCCCGCCAACAGCAGCGAGACGCCGGCCTGGTCGATCGCGCTGAAGAACGGCCTCAGCCACGTCACCGGCTTTCACGAGGGTGACCACGGCAAGGAGCAGTCGGTGAAGAAGCTCTGCGCCGAGGCCGAACGCCGCCTGACCGTCGCCTCGGCGGCCGAGCGGGGACGAAGCGTCGCCCTGTTTCTCGGATCGGGGGGCAGCATTGACTCGTTCACGACCTTTCAGATCCCGGTAAGGCAGGACTACGTGACGATCGATTCGGGCCCGGTGGTCTGGCCGATGCTGGACGTGATCGACCGCGGCCAGCGCACCGGCATCGCTCTGCTCAGCCACGACCGGATCCGCCTGCTCGAATGGTGGGACGGCCGCACCAAGGACCTGGAAGAGTCGACTTTCGACCTCGAACTCGGTGACTGGCATCAGTACCGTGGCCCTGCCCGGCCCCAGGGCACGGTCGGCGGTGGCGGGGTCTCCAACGTTTCGGCCTATGACGACCGGGTCAAGGTGTGGCGTGACCGCTTCGTCAAGGCGGCGGCGAAGGCGATCGCCGAGAGTGCCGATGAACTCGGTTTCGACCGGCTGGTCGCGGCGGCGGAAGGCGAACTCGGCGCCGGTTTCAACGAGGCACTACCGGCCGGGATGCGAAGCCGGCTGGTGACGACCGTTCATCTCAACCTGATCGACCTTTCCGCCGCCGAGGCCGGGGCGGCGCTCGACCCCCATCTGCGTCAGGCCTGGCGGGACGAGGTGTCGGGAGACGGGGAGCGGGCCCTGGAGCGCTCGAAGGGCGGCGGCCGGGCGGTCACGGGCCCGGATGAAGTGCTGGGAGCGCTTGGAGAAGGAAGGGTCGAGCATCTGATCCTCGACCCCTATCTGGAAGCCGACGAGGCGAACCTTGACTCAGCCAGTCGCGAGGCGATCAGCGAGGCGGGAGAGGCCAGCCTCCAGGAGGCGCTGGTCGAGTTGGCCCTGAGGACCAACGCCCGGGTCACTTCCGCATCGGTCGACGAGGTGCCCGCCCTCGGCGAAGCCAACGGAGTGATCGCCCTCCTGCGTTACTGACTAGCATCCGCCTTCGGCCCCGATAGCTCAGCCGGATAGAGCGTCCGCCTCCTAAGCGGAAGGCCGCTGGTTCGAATCCAGCTCGGGGCGTCTGCCTACAGGTTGTCGACGGTCGCACCGAGCCCGGGCACCGGCTTCCGGCCGATCCGGTGCTGCCGGACGACCACCCGCAGGCGGTTGAGGCGGCCCTGCGCGAGCTTCCGCCTCAGCTTCGGCGAATCCGGCGAGATCTGGACGAAGCGGTAGGTGCCGGGCACCTGCTGGAAGGTGGTCTGGCCGACAGTCCGGTTGCCAAGCTTGAGCAGCACCTTCGTCTGGCAGTGTCCGTTGATCGGGCAGAGGGTCCGCAGCATCACCTTGCCGCCTACCCTTCGGGCGGACTTCGCGCTGCGGATGCCGGCCTGTCTCAGGGTCAGGGACTTGGGAGGTGCGAGCCTGAACCGCCTCGAGCCGATCTTGCCGGGAACGCCGTCGGCGTTCAGGGCCTGGACCCGGGCGATCGCCAGACCTCCACCCGGATGCTGCGGAATCGTGATCTTCCGCCGCTTCGCTCCTACCACGCGCCGGTAGGAGGTGAGTCGCTTTCCGTTCTTCATCACGGCGATCTCGGCCACGTATCCATGGGCGCCGCGGACGCCCCGCCAGGTTGCCGAAGCCGCGTAAACGTTTCGCCAGGCCCGGACGATCCGCGGGGCCCGCAGCTTCGCGGGCCGCTTCACGATGTAGCGGTCCTCAATCGTTATCTGCCGCGGGGTGCCTCCGTGGATCACGTAGGCCCGCAGGCTCCGCTTGCCGTAGTGCCCGCCCTTTGTAGCCTTGAAGCGGTACCGGCCCCGGACCTTGTCGGTGGTCAGGATCGGCTGCTCGTAGCCGCCCTTCATCACCTCGGTGAAAGCCAGCTTCGTGTGAGGGTTGCCCCTTGAGTTCCAGATCAGGGTCCGGTTCAGACCCTTGCCGACGACCTGGGCCTGAACCCTCTCCGGCGGCAGTGCCTTGCCGGTCTTCACGCCCATGATCGGGACCGAGTTCCCGTAGGGGGCGATGGTCCAGTTGCCGTTGGCGAGTCCGGCCGCGGCGACGTGGGTGACCTTGTTCTTCCGGTCGACCACGATCATGTACTTCTTCGTGCGGACGATGTCCTTGCCACGCGGGACCTTGAAGCTGCGTCCGTCCGTCGAGGTCAGCTTGAAGCGGGGAGCGTCGCCCTTGCCCCTCGCGCTGAGGATCACTTCCCTGGTTCCGGTGGTCAGCTTGCGGGGCCGGTCGGCCGAAGCGGCGGCGACTCCGCGGTGGGTGGCCGAGGGGTAGTTCTCCCGGTAGCGGTCGAGGCCGCAACTGACCCCGAAAGTCTTGACCTCCTTGGAGCCGTATTCATAGACGGCACCGCCATCGAAGAAGGTGACCTTCCAGCAGGCGCCAGCGGCCTTGTCGTTGATCAGGATGCGGCCGTCGAAAATGTCGAGGCCGATCAGCCGCACCTTGCCCTTGCCCTCGAACTGGAACCTGTTCTTGGCGATCCAGCCGTCGACCGACGAACCGATGTAGAAGGGGTCGTTCGGGTTGTTCGAGTAACTGGGGAATCCGATCCCGATGCTGAAGCCGAACGCGACCCCGCTGTTGGTGTGGATCTTCAGGTAGACGTTGCCCACCGGCAGGCGGAACACCTTCACCCCGCCGTCGAAGAGGAAGTAGAAGTCCTGGCCCTCCTTGCCGATCTTCAGATTCGAGTTCACCTCGAGGGGCACCAGCTTGCCCCAGGGGGTCGGCACTTCGGGGCCGAATTCGGCGGTTGCCCCGGCGTTCAGGTTCAGCACGAAGTAGTTGTCAATCTGCTTGAAACCGAAGCCGCCGTTCAGGGCGGTGATGAAACCGGCCGGCGGAGCGCCGATCGGGATCTTCACCCCGGAGACACCGACCGTCGCCTTGGTCACGACCAGGTTCTCGATCTCGAAGCCGAAGCTGACCCCCTTGTCACCCATGAACGGCAACGAGAAATCGGCACTGCCGCCCAGCTTCTTCTCCTCGGCCGAGTATTCGGCCTCGAAGTCCCTGATGTCGATCAGCTTGATTCCGTCGATCTCTGCCAGGTGAATCTCGAAGCCGTCGATCTTCGCGCCCTCGCCGACCGCGGTCGGGATCTTGATCGTGGTCGACTGCGGGTGGCCCTTGAGCGTGAATATTCCGGAGAGCTGAATCGTGAAGTCCATCGAGCCCTTGCCGTCCTCGAGCAACTTCACCGGGGTCTCGACGTCACCGACCGGCGAGAAACCGTCAAAGACCTTCGACCATGCCGCGTTGCTTCCCAGGCGGAAGTCCTCGAGCAGGAAGGAGCCGGTTTTCGGCGCGGTGAAGTTGACGGTGAACGGCGCGCCACCCATCAGGGTTGGCTCGTTCACGTTGGGCACCTTCATCGAGTAAAGCCTGGTTTCGGCGGGATCGTTGGTCGAGGCCTGCTTCGTGCGAATCGTCCAGGTCTTCGAGTTCACCTCCAGCTCCGTCGAGGCGGCGACGTTGCCCGTTGACGGGGCGAGAAGAAAGCCGTTCATGTCGATTCCCCTGACCGAGCCGTAAGCAGGCTGCCGGTCGAAGCGGGCGTGGTAGACGTCGGCGCCATCGGCCTGTGTCGTGGTCCAGCAGCCGATCATCTGGACGATGCCCACGGTGACCTTGGTCGGGTCGTCTCCGCCGGCGCACTTCGGTCCGGGCTCGGCGCTCGAGGCCGGCCCCGCGACACCGATCAGCGCAGCGAGGGTCAATGCCGCCAATGAGAGGATCAGTGCCTTGACCTTCATTTGTTCCCTTCCCTTCCCCCGGATCTCGAAGCTTCCCCGACTCTAGCCCTTCCTGAACACAGTTCATAGCGTCTGGTTGCGGCATATGATCGGCGCGACCCCCCGAGGAGGAGAGATGACCGAGATCAATCGCGACCGCCTGGCAGAACTGACCAGGGTCGAACTCGACCGTTTCGTCGAGGCTAACCCGAAGTCGAAAGAGCTCTACGAACGGGCAAGGAGCTCGCTGATCGGCGGGGTTCCGATGCCCTGGATGATGCGCTGGGCTGGTGGCTTCCCGGTATTCGCCAGGCTGGCGATCGGCGCCCGGATAATCGACGTCGACGATCACACATACATCGATTTCTGCCTCGGCGACACGGGAGCGATGCCCGGTCACGACCCCGAGCCGGTGGTCCGGGCGATAACCGACCAGGAGCGCAAGGGCATCACCACGATGCTGCCGACCGAGGACGCGCCCTGGGTCGGCGAGGAACTGACCCGCCGTTTCGGTCTCGAAAAGTGGATGTTCACGCTGACCGCGACGGACGCGAACCGTGCGGCGCTCAGGATCTGCCGCCAGGTCACCGGCAAGCCGAAGGTCCTTGTCATGAGCTACAGCTACCACGGCTCGGTCGACGAGTCCTTCGCCGTAGCCGGGCCGGACGGGGTCACCGTTTCGCGCGAGGGCAACGTCGGCCCGCCGGTCGACCCGGCCGAGACGACGTACGCGGTCGAGTTCAACGACCTCGACGCGCTGGAAGCGGCGCTCGCCACCGGCGAGGTCGCCTGCGTTCTGGCCGAGCCGGCGATGACCAACATGGGAATCGTCCTGCCGGAC
>JAGQUR010000087.1 GCA_020438395.1 Solirubrobacterales bacterium
AGCTTCCACGCCACCGATGGGTGCCGGCTCGCGGAACGGGTAGTTCATCGGCATCCGGTAGACCTCCCCAGGGAATGGTCCGAACCCGGATTTATAGGGTGCCTGCTTCGCCGTTAGTGCCATCGCCAGCGCCGTCCGGCCGTGATAGGCGTGATCGAAACAAACCACGGCGTCACGACCGGTCGCTCGGCGGGCGATCTTCACCGCGTTCTCCACGGCCTCCGATCCAGAGTTGAACAACGCCGACTTCTTCGCGAAGGTGCCGGGGGTCTTCGCCGCCAGCAACTCGCAAACCCGGACATACGACTCGTACGGGCTGACCATGAAACAGGTGTGGGTGAAGTTGGCCGCTGCCTGGGCGACCGCGGTCACGACGGCCGGGGCCGAAGCCCCGACGGTCGTGACCGCGATACCCGCGCCCAGATCGATCAGCTGATTGCCGTCAGCATCCACCAGGATGCCGCCATCCGCGCCCACCACATAGCAAGGCGACGAGGATGCGACCCCTGCGCTGACCACCGCATCGCGGCGTCCGGCCAGGGATAGCGAGACCGGGCCAGGCAGTGCGGTGACGATCCTGCGTTGTTGCGGTAGCCGATAAGAAGGCTCACTCATTTTTCTACTTCACTCCATCGAACTCATGACGTGCTTAATCCGGGTGTACTCTTCCACGGCATAGATGGACAGGTCTTTGCCGTAGCCAGAGTGCTTGAAGCCACCGTGTGGGAACTCGGCCACCAGTGGGATGTGCGTGTTGATCCACACGCATCCGTAGTCGAGGGCTGCCGACGCGCGCAGCGCGCGGGCATGGTCTGTCGTCCACACGCTGGAAGCCAAGCCGAACTCGACCCCGTTCGCGTATTCGTAGGCCTGGTTCTCATCGGCGAAGGTCTGCACGGTGATCACCGGACCGAAGATCTCGGATTGGGTAATCTCGTCGTCCTGCCGCGCCCCGTCAAGCACTGTCGGAGCGAAGAAATAGCCCACCCGGTCCACTCGCGAACCGCCGGTGACGATCTCGACATGAGCCGGCAGCCGGTCGATGAAGCCTTGCACCGATGCGAGTTGCCGCGCGGAGTTGAGCGGGCCGAACAGCAGGTCCGGTTCGTCCGGATTGCCGTACTTCGCCTCTTCGGCGGCGGCCTTCAGCTTGGCCACGAACTCGTCGTGTACTTGCTCGTCGACCAGCACCCGACAGGCTGCGGTGCAGTCCTGGCCGGCGTTGAAGAGTGCGGTGCCGGCGATCGTCTCGTAGACCGCATCGAGGTCGGCATCGTCGAAGACGATCACCGGAGCCTTGCCGCCCAACTCCAGGTGGACGCGCTTGAGCGAATCCGCTGCAGCCTTCGCGATCCACTTTCCGGTTCCAATCGAACCGGTCAGCGAGACCATCTTGATATCCGGGTGGGTGACCAGGGTCGAGCCGGCCGGATCGCCGTGGCCGCCGATGAAGTTGGTCACCCCGGGCGGGAAGACCTCGGCGCAGATCCGGGCCAGGGTGTGAAGGGTTGAGACCGGGGTCGACTCGGCCGGCTTCAGGACCAGTGTGTTGCCGGTCGCAAGCGCGGGTCCGAGCTTCCACGCCGCCATCATCAGGGGGTAGTTCCAGGGGGTGATCTGGGCAACCGGACCGACCGGCTCGCGCCGGATGAAGGAGGTGTGGCCCTCCAGGTACTCCATCGCCGCCTTGCCCTCGAGGTTCCGGGCGGCGGTCGCGAAGTAGCGGATGTGGTCGGCGGTGGTGTCGAGTTCCTCGTCGATGAAGGCCTGGCGGGGCTTGCCGGCGTCGGCCGATTCGAGGTCGGTCAGCTCGTCCCCGTTCTCGATGATCGCGTCAGCCAGGGCGAGCAAACGGTCGGAGCGCTCGCGCGGGGTGGTGGTCGCCCAGCCGTTCTCGAAAGCGGCCTTGGCAGCAGCAACCGCCCGGTTCACATCCTCCGCTCCGGAGAGCGGCGACTGCGCGATCACCTCGCCGGTCGAAGGATTGATCACTTCCTCCGAGCCGCCGTCGACCGGGTCGACAAACTCGCCATTGATCATGTTCTGAAGCCGCAGCTTCTCGCTGATTGCCATCTCTCTCCTGTTCCTGCCTGGGTGTTACCGGGTACTCAGACCCAGCCGAGCGCTTCTTCGACCGGCACGTACTGCTGGCCGGTTCCTTCCGCGACGCCTTCGTGGGTGACCTTGCCGGCCGCCACGTTGACGCCCGGCTTGAGGCCGGGGTCCCGCTGAACGGCGGCCTGGATGCCGTTGTCGGCGAGGGTCAGGGCGTAGGGCAGCGTCGCGTTGGTGAGGGCCTGGGTCGAGGTGATCGGCACCGCACCGGGCATGTTGGCCACGCAGTAGTGGGTGATGCCGTCGACCTCGTAGGTCGGGTCACGGTGGGTGGTAGGCCTCGAGGTCTCGAAGCAGCCGCCCTGGTCGATCGCCACGTCAACCAGCACGGCGCCCGGCTTCATCAGCCCGAGCTGCTCGCGGTTGACGACCCACGGGGCGCGGGCGCCGTGAACCAGGACCGCGCCGATCACCAGGTCGGCCTTGGGGAGGAGCTCCTCGATCGCCAGGGTGGTCGAGTAGACGGTTGATGCCTCGCGGGCGTAGTGGAGATCGAGCTCGCGCAACCGGTCGATCGAACGGTCGAGGATGAACACGTCGGCCGCCATCCCCATTGCGATGAAGGCCGCGTTGGTGCCGACCACGCCGCCGCCGATCACCACGACATTGGCCGCGGCCACACCGGGCACTCCGCCAAGCAGGACCCCGCGGCCGCCGAGCGGCTTCTCGAGCATGAAGGCACCGGCCTGGGTCGCGATCCGGCCGGCGATCTCGCTCATCGGGGCAAGCAGCGGCAGCCTGCCCTCGGCATCTTCGACCGTTTCGTAGGCGACGCAGGTGGCCCCGGAACCCATCAGCCCCGCGGTCTGTTCCGGGTCGGGGGCCAGGTGCAGATAGGTGAAGAGCAGGTGTTCCGGCTTCAGCATCTCGATCTCGGAAGCCTGGAGTTCCTTGACGTGGATGATCATCTCGGCCGCGTCGAACACCGCCCCTGCATCGGGAAGGATCCGCGCGCCCTGGGCCTCGTAGGAGGTGTTCGAGATTGCACTGCCTTCACCGGCCCCGTCCTCGATCAGGACTTCATGGCCGTGCTCGACGAACTCGCGTACGCCCGCCGGCGTGATCGCGACCCGGTACTCGTCCTGCTTGATCTCCTTGATGACGCCGACCTTCATCTCTTACCTCGTCCTCTCTGGTGGTCCGCTGGGATGACTTCTCCGCCGGGCGGGGTGTATGGGTGAATGGATCAGTTCCTCATCATTGCCGCGGCCTCGGTGAGGACGGGCCTGAGGACGTCATGCATCTCCTCGAATTGCTCGGTGTCGCAGATCAGTGGCGGCGAGAACTGGACGACGGGATCGCCGCGGTCGTCGGCCCGGCAGATCAGGCCGCGCTCGTAGAGGGCGCCCGACAGGAAGCCGCGAAGCAGCTTCTCGGACTCCTCGCGACTGAAGCTTTCCTTGCTGTCCTGGTCCTTGACCAGTTCGATCGCCTGGAAGTAGCCCGCCCCGCGCACGTCACCGACGATCGGGATGTCCCGGAGCGACTCCAGCATTCCGCGGAACTCGCCTTCCTTGGCCAGCACGTGGCCGCAGAGATCCTCGCGTTCGAAGATCTCGATGTTGGCGAGCGCCACTGCCGCGGCGACCGGGTGACCGGCGAAGGTGAACCCGTGGGCAAACGAGGCGTTGCCCTCCATGAACGGCTCGGCAACCTTGTCCGAGGCGATCATCGCGCCCATCGGCACGTAGGAGGAGGTGAGCGCCTTGGCCGAGGTGATGATGTCCGGCTGGTATCCGAACCGGTCGCAGCCAAAGTAGTGGCCGAGACGACCCCAGGCGCAGATCACCTCGTCGGAGATCAGCAGGACGTCGTACTTGTCGCAGATCTCGCGGACCCGCTGGAAGTATCCGTCCGGGGGAACGAAGCAGCCGCCGGCGTTCTGGACCGGCTCGAGGATCACCGCGGAAACGGTTTCCGGGCCCTCGAAGAGGATCCGCTCCTCGATCGCGTCCGCGGCCCAGACCGGCTCTCGTTCCTCCGGCCAGCGGTAGATGTTGGTGTTCGGAACGTGGCAGCCGCCGGGAGCCAGAGGCTCGAACTGGGAGCGGAGGTTGGTGATCCCGGTCGCGGAGAGGGCGCCAAGGGAGGTGCCGTGGTAGGCGACTTCACGGGCGATGTGCTTCGCCTTCTGCCCGTTGCCGCGCATGCGGTGGTAGTTGCGGGCCAGCTTCAGTGCCGACTCGACCGCCTCGCTGCCGCCGCTGGTGAAGAAGACCCGGTTGAGGTCACCCGGGGTCATCGAGGCGATCTTGGTCGCCAGTTCGATCGCCCGCGGGTGGGCGTAGCTCCAGAGCACGAAGAAATCGAGTTCCTCGTACTGGCGGGCAGCGGCTTCGGCCAGTTCGGTCCGGCCGTGACCGGCGTTCACGCAGAAGAGCCCGGAAAGCCCGTCGAGGTAGCGCTTGCCGTGGGAGTCGTAGACATACGCCCCGTCACCCCGGGTGATGATCGGGATTTCATGCTCGTCGCTGTACCCGCCCATGCGGGAGAAGTGCATCCAGAGGTGGCGCCTGGCCTGTTCCTGAAGGTTCTCGACTGCGGTCTGGCTTGGTGTTGCGGTGGACACGGACTCCTCCTTGGGTCAAGGCCCGGAAGGCGGGCCCCGTTGCCGCGCTGCGGCCACGGTGGTTTCTGGCTCCACCCTATGTCGGCCCGATCACACTGGCAAGCCGACGAAACGTCAAAAGACGCCGATCGGCCATTACCTCCCGTATTTCCCTGGCCTGGGCGTTGCGGGTGGATGGCAAGACGCCGACAACGCGACTAGGTTCTCCACATGGAGAGCGCCGAGGTTTCACCCGGTCCGGGCCCTGCCTCGAAGACGGATCAGGGAGAGCAGCCGCACCTCAAGGCGGACGCGATCAGCTTCACCGATGGCCTGGCCGTCGCCCTCGCCTCGACGGCGCCGGCCTACTCGCTGGCGGCCGTGATCGGGTCGATCGTGGTGATCGTCGGCCTGCAGGCACCGGCTGCCCTGCTGGTTGCCTTCGTCCCGATGTTCTTTATCGCCTCGGCCTTCTTCTACATGAACAAGGCCGACCAGGACTGCGGTACCTGTTTCGCCTGGGTCACCAGGGCGATCGGTCCGCAATCGGGCTGGATGACTGGCTGGGCGATCTGCGTGACCGGGATCCTTGTGGTGGGGTCACTGGCCGATGTCGCCGCCTCCAGCTTCTTCGATCTGATCGGAGCCGACGGCCTGATGAACAGCACCGCCGCGGTCACCTCGACCGCCGTGTTGCTGATGCTGATCATGACCGGCGTCTGCGTCTGGGGCACCGAAATATCAGCCAACCTCCAGAAGGTCCTGATGGTGGTCCAGATCGTGCCCCTGATGCTCTTCATCGTCGTCGCACTGGTCAAGGTCTGGGGTGGTGACGCTCCCGCCGGTTCGATCGACCCCTCCCTGTCCTGGCTGAACCCGTTCAACATCGCTGCCGGCGAGCTCACCGGCGCGATGCTGCTCGCGGTATTCATCTACTGGGGGTGGGAGAGCGCGGTCAACCTGAACGAGGAAACCGAAGGTGATGCCGACAAGCCGGGCCTGGCCGGCCTGATCTCGACCACCCTCCTCCTGATCACCTACGTCGGGGTCGCCTTCGCGATCGTCGCCTGGGGTGGCGTCAGCGGCGCCGAGAAGTTCAACAACGACGCGACAATCCTGGCCACCTACGCCAAGGAGGTTCTCGGAGGCACCCTCGGACTTCTCGTCCTGCTGTCCGTCGTGGTCTCGGCCCTGGCCTCCACCCAGACCACCATCCTCCCGGCCTCGCGCACCTCGCTTTCGATGGCCCGCGCCGAGGCCATGCCCCACGCCTTTGGCGAGATCTCCGGCCGTTTCTTCACCCCTGTCGTCTCGACCGTGACGATCGGCGGGCTGGCAATCCTCTGGTATGTCCCCTCGAAGCTGATCAGCGAGAACTTCCTCGTCGACTCGCTCTCGGCCCTCTCGCTGATGATCGCCTTCTATTACGCAATGACCGGCTACGCCTGCGCCTTCTATTACCGGCGGGAACTCCTCAAGTCGGTCCGGAACTTCCTCTTCGTCGGCGTGGCTCCGGTGATCGGTGCCGTGCTGCTCACCTATCTCTTCGTCAAGTCGCTGGTTGACTGGAGCGACCCGGCAAATTCGGCCAGCGGCTCCTCCTGGTTCGGCTTCGCGCCGCCGGCGGTGATCGGCATCGGCTTCCTGTTGCTGGGAGCGATTCTCCTCTTCGCGTGGCGGCGCCACCAGGAAGAACCTTTCTTCCGCCTCCGACGCCAGATCGCCGATCCGGGCCTGCTCTCGGGGAGAGCCGAACCCGCGGCTGCCCTCACCGGCAGCGACGACTGAATCCGGCCTGTCGCCGCCCTAAATACCCGGTATCGGAAGGGTCCGCATTGGACAACCGGACCATTCACGTCGCGCTTATTGGACAAAACGTGGTTGCGGAGGTCCCCTTGTTTCGCATACGGTTCAAACCGAAAGTCCCCGGAAGCGCGGGTTCGTGGTTCCGGGCAGTCCACCTGAGAGAGGGGTTCGATGGAAGGCTCGTCAGATCTACCGCCGACCGATCCGGAATCGGATCAGCCGGGGGAAACAGCCGGGAACACCGCAAGATCTGGGAGCGGAGGCGTTCGCCTCGAAGGGGTCACCAAGAAGTTCGGTGACTTCGCCGCGGTCCACGACATGGACCTCGACATCGCCGACGGCGAGTTCTTCACCATGCTCGGCCCGTCCGGCTGCGGCAAGACCACGACCCTCCGGATGATCGCCGGCTTCGAGCAGCCGACCACCGGCAAGGTGCTGATCGACGGATCGGATGTGGCGGGACTGCCGGCATACAAGCGCCCGACCAACACGGTCTTCCAGTCCTACGCGCTCTTCCCCCACATGACCCTGGAGGAGAACGTCGGCTTCGGGCTGAAGCGCCAGAAGGTCCCGAAGGCGGAAATCAAGAAGCGGGTAGCCGGCGAACTCGAGAGGGTCGGGCTCTCCCGCGAGGCGAAGCGCAAGCCGAACCAGCTTTCTGGCGGCCAGCAGCAGCGGGTCGCCCTCGCCAGGGCCCTGGTCAACCTGCCCAAGGTGCTGCTGCTCGACGAGCCGCTGGGCGCGCTCGACCTCAAGCTCCGCAAGGGCCTTCAGGTCCAGTTGAAGGAGATCCAGCGCGACGTCGGAATCACCTTCGTCTACGTGACCCACGACCAGGAAGAGGCGCTCACCATGAGCGACCGGATCGCGGTCATGAACGAAGGGATGATCGAGCAGTGCGCCGATCCGGAGACCGTCTACGACCGCCCCTCGACCACCTTCGTCGCCGGCTTCATCGGGGTTTCGAACCTGATGCCCGCGGTAGCCAAGGGCCCGGGCGAGATCGAGATCGCCGACGGCCCGACCGTGCCCACCGCCGATGCCGCGCAGTTCTCGAGCGGGGAGAAGTGCTTCGCCGTTGTCCGGCCCGAGAAGCTGACCGTTTCGTTGCCGGAGAACGCCCCCGGCGACCAGCCCGGGATCGACGGCATCGTCGAGAGCTCGCTCTATCTCGGCACCTCGACCCAGATGGCGATCAAGGTCGCCGATGACGTGAACATGACCGTCCTGGTTCCCAACGCTTCCGAAGACGCCCGGCAGCATCTGCCGGGCGGCGGCGCGAAGGTCCGTCTCAACTGGCTGCCGGAGCACATGCATCTGGTTGCCGAGTCCGATCCGGGCGGGTCGGATGCTGATCAAACGTCCACCGACCAAGTCACTGAAGGAGTGAATTCATGACCAACATCAAGATGAAACAGATCCGTCTGCTCGTGCTGGGGGTGTTGGCGCTGGTTGCTTCGCTTGTGCTGGTCGCCTGCGGAGGCGGCGGCGGACTGGAAGGGTCGGACAACTCCAATGTGACGGTGGCCGAAGGCGGCGACCCGACCGGATCGCTCAACATCTCCAACTGGCCGCTCTACATCGACGGCAAGACGATCAGCAATTTCCAGAACGAAACCGGGATCAAGACGACCTACACCGAGGACGTCAACGACAACAACGAGTTCTTCGGCAAGGTCCAGCCGCTCCTCAGCCAGGGTGACTCCGGCGGCCGTTCGATCATCGTGGTTACGGACTGGATGGCCAAGAAGATGTACGACCTCGGCTACATCCAGAAGATCGACCACGACAAGCTGCCGACCGTCTTCAACCACCTGATCCCGAGTCTCCAGCATCCGTCCTTCGACCCCGACCGCGAGTTCAGCGTGCCGTGGCAGTCGGGTATGACGGGCCTTGTGGTCCGCAAGGATCTGGCCCCGGACGTGAAGTCGATCAACGACCTGTTCGACCCCAAGTACAAGGGCAAGGTCACGATGCTGACCGAGATGCGTGACACGGTGCCGCTGGTGATGGCCGCCGACGGGATCGACCCGGTCGACGCGAGCACCCAGGACTGGCTCGACGCGATCGACAAGATCAAGAAGGCCTCCGACAGCGGCCAGATCCGCCGCTTCACCGGCAACGACTACGTCCAGGACATGGCCAAGGGCGACGTCGTCGCGGCTATCGGCTGGTCCGGAGACGCGGTCCAGGCCCAGGCCGACAACAAGAACATCCAGTACGTCCAGCCTGAGCAGGGCTGCTCGATCTGGTCGGACAACATGCTGATCCCGGTCGGCGCTCCGAACCCGGCCGCCGCCTACAAGTTCATGAACTACGTGTACCAGCCGGAAGTCCAGGCGAACATCACCCAGTACGTGAACTACGTGAGCCCGGTCGAGGGGGTCAAGCCGATCCTCGAGAAGCGCGATCCTGCGATCGCCAACAACGAGCTGATCTTCCCGAGCGAAGAGTTCGTGAAGAACTGCTTCAACCAGGTCTCGCCGCCCGGTGACGAAGAACAGCAGCGGGAGGTCGAGCAGGCCTTCCAGGACGTGGTCACCGGCTGACCAAGGGAAACGGGGAAAGCGCTGACGAACAGATGAAAATGGTGAACAGAAACCAATGACATCCGTTCGTCAGCGTCTCGTCCCCTATTGGCTGCTCGCCCCCGGGCTGATCTGGCTGATCGTCTTCTTCGTCATCCCCATGTACTACATGGGGGAGCTGTCGCTGAAGACCGGCTCGATCGACACCGGATACCAGCTGACCTGGGCCTTCAGCAACTACACGGACGCGATCTCCCAGTACAGCACCCAGTTCTTCCGGGCCTTCTACTACGCCGGGGTCGCGACGCTGCTTTGTCTGCTGATCGGCTACCCGCTCGCATACGCGATCGCCTTCAAGGCGGGGAGGTGGAAAAACCTGATGCTCTTCGCGGTGGTGGCGCCGTTCTTCACCACCTACCTGATCAGGACGATCGCCTGGAAGACCATCCTCGATGACTCCAGCCCGGTGGTCAGCTTCCTCAAGACGATTCACCTGGTCCCGCAGGACGGCCGGGTGCTCGCCACCTCGGCCGCGGTGATCGCCGGCCTCACCTACAACTTCCTCCCCTTCATGGTTCTGCCGCTGTTTGCCGCGCTCGAACGGGTGGACATTCGTCTGCTCGAGGCTGGCAAGGATCTGTACGCATCCGCCACCCAGACCTTCTTGCGGATAACCCTGCCGATCACGATGCCGGGCATTGTCGCCGGAGTCCTGCTCACCTTCATCCCGGCCTCCGGCGATTACGTGAACGCGACCTTCCTCGGCGGCACCAACCAGGCGATGATCGGCAACGTCATCCAGTCCAAGTACCTGGTCGTGCGCGACTACTCGGAGGCTGCGGCTCTTTCGTTCACCCTGATGGCGATCATCCTGGTCGCCCTGATCGTGTACATCAAGTTCGCCGGCACCGAAGCCCTGATGGGGGATGAGGAGGAGGCAGAATGAGGGCTTGGCGCTGGCTGCGCGAAAACGCCGTGATGATCGTCGGAATTCTGGCCCTGCTCTACATGCTGACGCCGATTTTCATCATCGCGATCTTCTCATTCAACGATCCGACCGGCCGCTACAACTTCGAGTGGGTCGGATTCACCACCCAGTACTGGCAGCATCCGTTCGAGATCACGGAATTGACCAGCGCGCTCGAAGTGAGCATCCGGCTGGCCTTCTTCACCGCGATCGGGGCGACCATCCTCGGAACCCTGATCGCGATCGCCCTTGTCAGGTACCAGTTCTTCGGCAGAAGGGCGGCGAACCTGCTGATCGTGATCCCGATGGCGACCCCGGAAGTCGTGATCGGCGCTTCGCTCCTGTCCTTCTTCCTCACCCTGAACATCTTCGAACTCGGCTTCCAGACCCTGCTGATCGCCCACATCATGTTCTCGGTCAGCTTCGTCGTGATCGTGGTGAGATCGAGACTGATCGGTTTCGACCGCCGGCTCGAGGAAGCAGCCCAGGACCTCGGCGCGAATGCGTTCACCACCTTCCGCAAGGTGACCCTGCCCCTGATCGCCCCGGGAGTCGTTTCGGCCGCCCTGCTCTCCTTCGCCCTGTCGATCGATGACTTCGTGATCTCGAACTTCAACTCAGGCGCCGAAGTCACCTTCCCGCTTTACATCTTCGGCGCCAACCAGCGAGGCATCCCCGTCCAGGTGAACGTGATCGCCACCATGCTCTTCGCGCTCACCGTGATCGCGATGCTGTTCGTGATCATCCAGCAGCGGCGGGCCGAGAAGGCCGGCGAGATTCGGCCCGAAGAAGAAACCCACGAGGCGACCGTCCCGATCACGGTCTGACCCGGAGTTGGCACCAAGGCCGCGGGGCCGGTATGCATCCCCGGGACCTTCAACACAATTTGTCGACGAGCGTCGTCCCACCTCCAGGTCGAATCCGTTCCTTCGAGTGTTAGGGCCGGCTCCGGGGGTACGGCCCCGGGACCGTCGCTGCGCTCCCCATCCAGAGGTCCCGAAACCGTACCCCCGAATCCGGCTTCAAGTCTCGAAGACCGGTTCCCCGAGGTATTGAGCAGGGTCCGGTGGTGTGCTTCCGAAACCTCTGGATGGGGAGCCCGCAGGGCGACGGTTTCGGAGGTACACCACCGGACCCTGCCCAACCGCTGGTGGCTGCCGACGAGAACCAGTGCCGTGCGGTTGATTAGGTTTCAGTCATGGGATACGAGACGCGGTGTCTGATTGGTGGAGAGCTTGTCGAAGGGGTCGGGGAGCCGATCGAGGTGGAGAACCCGGCCACTGAGGAGATCGTCGCGACGGTCGGTTCGGCCTCGTCGCAGCAGCTTGACCTGACAGTGGAGAAGGCGACCGGCGCGAAAGCCGGGTGGGCATCCGTGCCGGCCGTGGACCGGGCGCCACTGCTGCATGGCATAGCAACGGCCCTGCGGGAGAAGACCAGCGAACTGGCCCTCCTCATGACCACCGAGATCGGTCGCCCGCTGTCCGAATCGGCCGACGAGGTCGAATGGTGCGCCGCCTGTTTCGACTATTACGCGGAGGTTGCCCGTTCCGAGATCGGCCGGGTGATCCCGCCGATCGAAGCCTCCCAGTTCTCGGTAGTCGTGAAGGAGCCCCACGGCGTCGTCGGCTGCATCGTGCCCTGGAACTTCCCCCTGCTGCTGTTGGTCTGGAAGCTCGCTCCCGCCCTTGCGGCCGGCAACACGATCGTGGCCAAGCCGTCGGAGCTGACCCCACTCTCCACCCTCGCGATCGGCGAGGTCTTCAGTGAACTTCCAGCCGGCACCGTGAACCTGCTCGCCGGTGGCGGCGAGGTCGGTGCCGGAATCTCGGGACATCCCGGAATCGACTGCGTGGCCTTCACCGGCTCGGTCCCGACGGGCCAGAAGGTCGGCGTGGCCGCAGCATCGCGAAACGCCCGCGTCAACCTGGAGATGGGCGGCAAGGATCCCTTCATCGTCTGTGACGACATCGGTGCCGAGGGGCTGGAGGTTGCAGCCCGCGGAGGAGCCTGGGCCGCTTACCTGAACGCCGGGCAGGTCTGCACCTCGTCGGAGCGCTTCTACGTGATGGAGTCGGTCTTCGATGACTACGTGAACGCATTTGTGGAACACACCCGCTCCCTGGTCATCGGCGACCCGCTTGAGTCGGCCACGGACCTGGGACCGATGGTCTCGGCGATCCAGCGGGGCAAGGCCGTCGGGCAGGTCGAAGACGCGGTCGCTTCAGGTGCCGAGTTGCTGACCGGGGGCGGAAACGCCGGGTTCGAGAAGGGCCATTACCTCGAGCCCTGCGTGCTCACCGGCGTGAAACCGGAAGCGGACCTGCTCCGCGAGGAGACCTTCGGCCCGGTTGCCCCGATCGTTCCGGTCAAGGACCTCGACGAGGCGATCGCACTGGCCAACGGCCTCGACTTCGGGCTCGGAGCCAACATTTATACCCGCGACCTGAAGCGGGCCATCCGCTGCGTCAAGGAGGTGCGGTCCGGCTCGGTCTGGATCAACGATCCGCTGACCGACAACGACGCCGGTCCTTTCGGCGGCTTCAAGAATTCAGGAATCGGCAGGGAACTCGGCACCGAAGGCCTGGATGCCTTCCGCGAGGCCAAGCATGCCCACATCGACACCGAGATCGAAGTCAAGGAGTGGTGGTACCCCTACGGCTGATGCCCGGAGGCGGAGGCCCCGGGAGCGTTCGTCCTATCCCGTCGACTAGTTGCTGTCGCCGGCGCTGCCGCAACCGGTGAAGATGACAACTCCGGTCATGGCGGCTACACCGAGCACCGCAAGGCGCCCGGAAGTGGACTTGACACGCATTTGATCTCCCTTTCGGGTTTGGGGAACTCGAGCGTATACCGGACCTGCCGCCAGGTGGCCCCGATCGGACCCCGGGTCAGGAGGTGGTGCCGGTGACCCCGGTGGGGCCCGTGGATCCGGTCGTGCCGGTGCTGCCGGTGCTGCCGCAGGCCTGGAAGCCGAAGCCGTCGGCCAGTTGGTAGTACTTGCCGGCCAGCACGGATGCCTTCTTGCCGGCCGCGATCATCGTGTCCTTGTCCCCCGAGGCAATCGCGTCGGCGGCCTGCTTGGCCGCATCCACCCGCTGCCTGCCAAGCGCGATGATCTGGGTCACGGTTGCCTGATCGGCCTCGGGCGCGTTCAACCCCTCCAGCTCGTCGAGCATGGCCGAGAAGTCGGCGGCCTGATCCGCGAAATCCTGTGCCGCACTCTCGAGGTCACTGCTCTTGAGTGACTGGTTGAACTGCCGCTCGAGCGTGACCGAATCCGGCGCGTACTGCGCACAGATCGCGTCGGCCTTGGCGATGTATTCCTCCTTCGACACGTCTTCGCCGCCCGAGCCGCCTCCGCAACCGCCGAGCGCGGCGGCAGCCATCGCTGCGCCCGTGAGGCAGACAGCCACGAAGCGCGTGCGGGACATGCCGAATGGGGATCTCACCCGTTGCAGACTACCTCCGGGTCAGTCAAGGCGCGTCAATAGACTCGGGCCCATGTCATCAGGCCAGGACCGCACCCCCTATGTCGACGCTCTGCTCGAGTTCACCCAGAGCGATCCCGGACGCTTCAACGTACCCGGCCACCAGGGGGGCATCGGGGCCGATGAAGCGCTCTGGCTTCTGGCCGGGCAGACCGGGCTGGCCGATGACATTCCGGCCCTGCTGGAGGGCATCGACGTCGGAGTTCCGAACCCGTTTCAGGAAGCGCAGGATCTGGCCGCCGGGGCCTGGGGGGCCAGGCGGACCTGGTTTCTGATCAACGGCGCGTCACAGGGCAACCAGGCGATGTGTCTGGCCGTCGCCCACATGGGCGGCGAGCTGGTGGTCCAGCGGAACGTCCATTCCTCGGTGATCGACGGCATGATCATGGCCGGGCTGAAACCGACCTTTGCCGCGCCGGAACTGGACCCCGACCTTGGTGTCGCCCACTGCCTGACGCCCGATGACCTGGCCGAAGCGCTGGACCGTTGCCCCGACGCCGCCGCAGCCGTGGTCGTTTCCCCCACCTATTTCGGAGCCTGTGCGGATATCGCCGGACTGGCCGAGGTTGCCCACAACCGCGGCGTGCCACTGGTCGCGGACGAGGCATGGGGCGCTCATCTGAAATTCCATCCGGATCTCCCTCCCAGCGCGATCGATAGCGGTGCCGACCTGGTCATTTCCTCAACCCACAAGATTGTCGGCAGCCTGACCCAATCGGCGATGATCCACCTCGCGACAGACGGCTTCGACGAAGCGATCATCGACCGCTGCATTTCGATGACCGAATCGACCAGCCCCAATTCCCTGCTCTGCGGGTCGCTCGATGCCGCCCGCCGGCAGGCCGCCGTGGATGGGGAACGGCTGCTCGGGGAGACGATCGAGGTTCTGGCCGATGCCCGGGAGGAGATCAAGTCGATTCCCGGCCTCGACGTACTCGATGAACGGCTGCTCGAAAGAACGAGCGTCGCCGGCTGGGATCCCCTCCGGCTGACCATCGACGTGCGGGGCACCGGCAGCACGGGCTACCACATCGCCGAGCTGGCCCGGGACCTTGCCGGTGTCCACCTCGAATTGGCCTCCGACACGGTCGCGGTGGCGGTGTTCGGGATGGGAACCGGAACCCCGCAGCGCGCCCGGCGCCTGATCGACGGCATCCTCAGCGCCCTGGAGGCGATCGAGGCCGAACCAGTCCAGGAGAAGCCGGAGTTCGCACCGCCGCCACTCTGGGGCGACCCCGCGATGACCCCGCGTGATGCCTTCCTCGGCGAGCAGGAGGTCGTGCCCTTTTCCGAAGCGGAAGGCCGGATCGCGGCGGAGCCGCTGGCCACGTATCCGCCCGGCATCCCCAACGTGCTTCCCGGCGAGAGGCTGACCCGGGAAACGCTCGACTACATCTCGGACTCGGTCGACCACGGAGGGTATGTCCGGGGGGCCGCCGACCGGGAACTGACCACCCTTCGGGTCATCGCCGAATGAGTTCCGGAGCTCCCGCCCCGGGAACCGGAATCCCGGTCAGAACCCTTCCCAACCTGCGGGACCTCGGCGGTTATGCGACCGCCGCCGGTTCAAGAGTCAAACACGGGCAGCTCTACCGTTCGGTGCTGCTGGGCAGGCTGAGCGATGACGACGTCGGGAAGGTCCGGGAACTCGGTCTGAAGACGGTCTTCGACTTCCGGACCGCGGCGGAGTTTGAAGCTTCCCCGGATCGCGACGTCGGCGCGCGAATGATCAACCTGGACGTGCTGGCCGACCGGACCGGTGAAGGTCCGGCCAGCCTGCTGGCAAAGATGAACGATCCTGAAGCGGTCAAGGCAGCCCTGACCGACGGCCGGGGCGCCGAGCTGATGCGGACGGCCTACCGGGAACTGATCGATCTTCCTTCGGCCCGGCAGGCGTATGGAACTTTCTTCGACGACCTGGCAAGCGGCGACCCCTTCCCCGCCCTCTTCCACTGCACCACCGGCAAGGACCGGACCGGCTGGGCCGCTGCCGTGACCCTGCTCTTTCTGGGCGTGGACGAGGAGGATGTCTACCGGGACTACCTGCTGACCAACGAGCAGTTGCTGCCCGCCCTGAAACCGATCCTCACCCACATCGAGGAAGCGGGCATCGAGTTCGACCTGTTGCGTCCGGTCATAGGTGTGGACCGTTCATACCTGGAGACCGCGATCGACCTCATGAAGGAGCAATACGGCTCGATCGACGGTTACATGAGCGAAGGTCTGGGACTCGGAGACGAGGTCCTCGAAGTGCTTCGTGACCGGTTGATCGAAGCCTGAGTCCGGCGGCCGGATCCGGTGCGGACCGGAGGCTAACGCTGTTTGCCATTCTTGGCTAACTGTGTTAGCCTCTATCCATGCCGAAGATTCAGACAAGCGCAGAAATCGACGCCCCGCCGGAAAGGGTCTGGGAAATCCTCACCGACTTCCGGTCCTATCCCGAATGGAACCCCTTCATCCTTGAGGGCTCCGGGGATCTGGAAGAGGGCGGGAAGCTCGACCTCAGGATGCGGCCGCCGGGCGGCCGCGAGATGACCTTCAGGCCGACCGTGCTGAAGGTCGAAACCGGCAGGGAACTTCGCTGGCGAGGCAGGTTGCTGGTCCCCGGCATCTTCGATGGCGAGCACTGCTTCCGGCTCACGCCGGCCGGGCCTGGGACCCGCCTCGAGCAGGGTGAGTCCTTCACCGGACTCCTGCCCCGCTTCATGAGCGTGACGCTGGGACAGACCGAGCGGGGCTTCAACGAACTGAACCAGGCGCTGAAGGAACGGGCCGAAGCTCGTGACCCGGTGGCCGACCGTTGAGCCGCCGCGAGGAGATCACTGTGGCGGCCCGGGCGCTGCTCGAAGAAGAGGGTGAAGAAGCTCTGACTATGCGAAGCCTGGCCGAACGCCTCGGCATCAAGGCTCCCTCGCTCTACAAGCACGTGAGTGGCCGGCAGGAGATCGAAACCCTTCTCGCCGCCGAAGCCCTGACCGAGATGGGCGAGACACTCGCGAACGAGAGCGGGCTTGAGGCAATGGGCCGCGCCTATCGGACCTGGGCCCTGGACAACCCCGCCCTCTATCGGGTCGCCACCACCCGGCCTCTGGACCGGGAGAACCTGACCCCCGGACTCGAGGACGCCGCCGCGGCCCCTCTGCTGGAAGCCCTTGACGGCGACCGCAACAGGGCCCGGGCCTTCTGGGCTCTGGCTCACGGCCTGGTCCTGCTCGAACTCGACGGCCGGTTCCCGGAGGATGCCGACCTCGAAGCGGCCTGGGCGGCCGGTCTGGGCTAGTCGGCGCGGCCCGGGTCTCCCTCGATCAACTCGATCCGGTAACCGTCGGGGTCACGGACGAAACAGAGCCTCGACCCGCCTTCGCTCACCGTGTACGGGGGCTTCTCGGGCGAGATGCCCTGCACTGCCAGATCATCGAGCGTCGTGTCGAGGTCGTCGACCACGAAGGCGATGTGGCCGTAACCGGTGCCGATCTCGTAAGGCTCTTCCTGGTCGTAGTTGAAGGTGAGCTCAAGCCTGGGGCCGTCGCCCTCGTGTCCCATGTAGACGTTGACCGCCTCGTCTCCGATCGGAAGGCGATGATGCTCCTTGAGGCCCAGCTTCTCGTAGAAGCCGATCGATTCGTCCAGGTCGAACACGCGGTAACAGGTGTGGATCAGGGAAGACATGCCTCAACCGTACCCGCTTCCCGGGAGAACGAAGCGAAACGCATTTCAGACCGAACGAACCGGCGACCTCGCGTCTTGTTGGTCTATGGACGTGTATCTAGGCTTATGGCCGCACACCGCAGATTTCACCTGTTCAAGATCGAGTCGCCTAGGGCGTTAAACCCGGCGTGAAATTCGGAATCCTCGAGGAGATACGCCCTTTTCCCTTTGAACCTTGAGGCATCCGAACCAATCCGAGCTAGTCCAGGACTAAGTGGAACCTCCGACGTAAGCCTGTAGAGCTGGACGGGCAGGTTTCGTTCCCGATCGACTTCGCCGGTCGCCAAGCCGGCAGCGAGCAGACGCTTTTCGCCGGCCGCGCAATAGAGGATCCGTTCACCCTTCTTGATCGCGGGTATGTCTTCACCAGCGACCGGCCATCTCGAGAGGAGCTCCGGGCGCGAACCAACCCACTTTCGATCTACTCTCGCCTTTTCTTGGCCCATGCCTACCGCCAACAGCCAATTCTGTGATCTCTTAGCGCCTGAACCAACCATCATTCATTGCCTTCCTTGGAGGCTTCGTCGAGGATCCACTTTGAAACCTCGCCAGTCATCATGTACCTCGCCTCTACGTCGCCTGGTTCCCAAGCGAAAATCCAAGGCTTCGCTCCGCCATATCGAAAGTTGGCACGCTTCCCGAACGCCCCGAAGAGTCCGGAAGCGCTCTTTCGGCTTGTGTACCCGAGCGCCTTCAGCAGTTCCCCGGTCGGCGTCCACTCATCCGGACGGGATGCCATGAATTTGAGCAGGTCTCGGTGATTTTCGTGACTCTCACGATACATGCGGCGCACCAATTCTTCATCAAGAACGACAGACTCATTCGCCGAGCTTTCGGTTGTATTGGAATCCCCTTGAACGTCGAGTTCAGCCAACAGTTGATAAACCCTGGGGACGTACTGTTCGGGAACTGGAACTTGAATATAGTTGCTCATTTGCTACCTCCTTAGCTTGTGGTTTTTACATATCCTAGCACGAAACACTGTTTCTTGCAGATTTGCCATTTTTTGGCACTTTGGCTGAACCGGACTCGGTTTCCTAGCGTCGGCGCAACCAATCGGGGTCGTTAGGCTGAATCCATGAGCACCTACGAGCGCGTGGCGGAACTTCCGGTCGAGATCGATTCGTGGTCGATGGAAGGACTGTCCATCAAGCCCGCCCCGGACTTCGAACGCCTGACCACGGTGATCAGGATCGAAGGCGGCGGTCACGCCGGGCTCGGCGAGGACATCACCTACGAGGCGCTCGACCAGATCGCGCTCCAGGACGCCGGCCCCGTTCACGACCTGACCGGGCCGAAGACGATCGGCGAGTTCTGCGAACTGATCGGCAGCCTCGACCTGTTTCCCTCCCCGCCGGAGCGGGAGACCTCAAGGCTCTACCGCCGCTGGGCCTTCGAATCGGCGGCGCTCGACCTGGCCCTCTGGCAGGCGGGGACCTCGCTGGCCGAATTCCTTGCCCGGCCGCTCAATCCGCTCACCTTCGTCGCCTCGATGAGCCTGACCGGCGGCCCCGGCAAGTCCGACTCCGATGTCGGCAGGCTGCGGACCAAGCTCGACCGTTACCCGGACCTGAAGTTCAAGCTGGACCCGTCGCTGGACTGGGATCAAGGCCTGATCGACGAGCTGGTCGGGACCGGCGCGGTAAACACCCTCGACCTGAAGGGCCAGTACAAGGGGACGGTCGTTGACATCGAGACCGACCCTCAGCTCTATCGGAGGCTGCTCGCCTCCTTCCCCGAAGCCTGGATCGAGGACCCCGACCTGACCCCTGAAACCCGCGAGGTACTCAAGGACGACTGGCATCGCGTGACCTGGGACGCGCCGATTCATTCGGTCGGGGAGATCGCCGCGCTCGAGCACAAGCCGACCGTGATCAACATCAAGCCCTCCCGGATGGGCGGCCTGCAATCGACCTTCGATGCCTACGACTATTGCGACGCCAACGGCATCGGCGCTTACGGCGGCGGCCAGTGGGAACTGGGGGTCGGACGGGACCAGATCCAGTACCTGGCCGCCCTGTTTCACCCCGACAACCCGAATGACACCTCGCCGGTCGGCTACAACGCCGCCGAGCCGGAGCCGGGACTGCCGACGAGTCCGATGAAGGTCCCCGGAAACGGCTTTGGCAAGCCGGATCAGAGTTAGAGCCATCTAACTCCTCCTGCGGCAGACCGAAGGCCGATTCTGCGGTACGGTTGGCCAGGCAACCCGCAGAACCCCAGGACAAGGAGACGGCATGGCCAAGAAGAAGAGTTTCGCCAAGGCGCTCAACGCCCAGATCTCGAACGAGTTCGCAGCCTCCCAGCAGTACGTGGCGATGGCCGTCTACTACGACAGCGAGACCCTGCCCCGACTGGCCGCGTTCTTCTACCGCCAGGCGATCGAGGAGCGGGAGCACGCGATGATGATGATCCAGTACCTGCTCGACGTCGACGAGGAGGTGGAGGTTCCCGACATCAAGTCCCAGCCGACCAAGTACGAAGACGGGATCACGCCGGTCAAGGAGGCCCTCGCCCAGGAACAGCGGGTCTCCGACGAGATATTCGGGCTCTTCGAACTCGCCCGCGAACTCAAGGACTACCGGGCCGAACACTTCATGCAGTGGTTCGTGAAGGAGCAGGTCGAGGAAGTCGCGCTGATGGGCGATCTGCTGAACGTGGTCGAACGGTCGAGCGAAAACCTGCTGATGGCCGAGGAGTACATCGCCCGCGAGAGCCTGGGCGAGGAGGGCGAGGACCCGACCGCCCCGCCGCCAGCCGGCGGTGAGTGAGCTCCGGCCCGGCCGCTCTGAGCTCCGGCCCGACCGGTGAATCAAGGGGTCCGGGCCGGCAAATGAATTAACCCGGTCGGTACTAGAAAGGGTCTCCTGCCCTGCGGTAGGCTCCTGCCAAGGAGGAGTTGGCCGAGGGTCGGCTCAAAACCGGGAGGCCGGCGCGGAGCGCTGGCCGAGAGGAGATTTGCATCAACATGGAGACCTGTAACAGGCAGGCGTTTCGGCTTGCCGCGATAGCCGCCGCGATGGCAGCGCTCGCCTTTGTCCTGACTTTCGGAGTCAACCGCGCGGCAGCGGCCGACCCGGCGGTATTCGACGTCGGCGCCGCATCGTCGAGCATCAACCCCGACTCGCCGCAGTACGTGGCCGGCTACGGCTACAAGGTGGGCCCGATGCAGACCACCCATGATGATCTCGAGGCCCGTGCATTCGTGGTCGGCAAGGGCGACAAGGCCGTCGCCTTCGTCTCGGTCGACCTGGTCGGCTGGTTCGCCGCCTACGACGGCGTGAACGCCCCCTACGGAATCGACGCGACCCGCCAGAAGATCGCCGATGCCCTTCAGGCCCGCGGCTACGATGTCGGCCGCGAATCGGTGATCGTCTCCAGCACCCACACTCACTCGGCTCCAGCCGTGGTCGGGATCTGGGGCACCCTCGACCCCGCCTACCTCAAGAAGGTGAGCGACGCAGCGGTCGCGGCCGCGACCGAGGCTGCCGACGAGGCGCAGCCCTCCGAGATCTGGTCGGGCGTCGGCAACATCAAATCCTTCATCTGGCAAAACGGCCAGGGCACCAACCACCCGGACGGCTTCGAGTACGACAACGCCCTGCCAATCCTCTGGGCCCGGGACCCCGACACCGGGGCCACCAACGCGCTCTACGCGACCGTGCCGAACCACCCGGACCAGTTCAAGGCTTCGGACAACAACGCGATGTCCGCCGACTGGCCCGGCTATGCCCGGCGCAAGCTCGACGAGGAAAACGGCGGCACCGCCGTGCTGGCCGCCGGAACGCTCGGGCGCCAGGAGCCTCCGGGAAGCGTCACCGCCTACTCCGAAGTGATCCCGCAGGGCGAGATCGTCGCCAACGAGATCCAGCGGACGATGGCCAAGGCGACACCGATCACCGACTCCACGATCGACGCCAGCGAGCAGCAGATGCTCACCGTCGCCGACAACGGCGAACTGCTGACCGCGATCAACCTGAACCCGAACGACACCGCCATCTGCCTCGACATCTACGAGAAATGCACGATCCCGAGGTCGAAGCAGGCGCCTTATTTCGCCCCGGGCCCGGACAGCGACACGAAGACCATCGGCACATACGTCGAGGCGGCCCGGATCGGTGACGTCGCCTTCGCGACCAACCCGGGCGAGGCCTTCCCCGAAATCAACTTCGCGATCCGGAACGGCGTGTCGGGACCGCGACAGGTCAACGTGATCGCCCAGGCCGGCGACATGCTCGGCTACTACTACCAGCGGGACGATTACACGAGCCAGCAGTTCGGTTCGAGTGACTTCGAGGACTACAACGTCGGTCCGGACCTCGCCCAGGGCAATACCGACAAGGCGCTCGCCGGACTGGCGGCGATCGGGTTCCCGACCACCCCGCAGACGGTCCACGCTCCGTTCAACAGCAGCGTTCCCGACAAGCCGGGTGTCCAGTGGTACCCGGACCAGTACGAGTCCGCGGATCCGACCTTCAACATCCTCGGCTCGGCCGCGAAGTCGCAGGACGGGACCGCGGCGGCCCCGGACACCATCGACTGGGACTTCGGTGACGGAACCACCGACACCACCGATCGTGGTGAACGGTTCGACCACACCTTCCCCGGCGTCGGCAGCTACGACGTGACCGCGACGGTGGAGAGCAACGGAAAGACCCGCTCCTGGACGGACACGATCACGGTCGATCCGGCCCTGAGCGCGACGGCATCACTGGACAGCCGGGCCTGGAACGGTGCCCACCTGTCGGTCTCGACGAGCGGCGGCCAGGGCACCCTGGTGGCAGCCCGCTGGACCTGCCAGGACGGCACCGAGGTGAGCGGTCTTTCGGTCACCTGCACCTCGACCAGCGCCGGCACCGCAAGCGTCACCGCGGTCGACGGTGCCGGCAACACGGCGACAACGACGGTCGCCGTGACCAAGGCTCCGCCGAAGCCGGTGGCAAAGCTGAAGATCCTCAAGATCAAGGTCAAGCCGAAGAAGATCAAGTACGGCAAGAAGGGGACCATGACGGTGGTTGTGAAGAACACCGGCACCGCGAACGCAGCCAAGCTCCGCGTCTGCGTCAAGGTTCCCGCCAGGGCGAAGAAGCAGGTCAAGCCGGCTCCGTCCTGCAAGTCGCCGGGCACCCTGCGGGCCGGCAAGTCGGCGTCGACGCAGATCAAGGTCCGGGTCACTCGCAAGGCCAGGCCTGGTACGAGGGTGAAGCTCCAGGTTGCGGTCACCGCCAACGGGACGAAGAAGAAGACGGCGTCAGTCTCCCTCCTTGGGAAGCCGGGCGGAATGACCTCGAGCAGCTACGCCGCGGGATGACCCCGGGCATCCACGCCTGATTCGGGAGGTGACGCAGGTCTAGACCCCATGTGAGGTCCAAACCTGCGTCACCTCCCCTTTCCGGTTACTGCCGGAGCGTCTCCAGGGCGCCTGACCACTTCGCCAGCGAGCCGAGCATGGTCGCGGCGCCCTTCTCATGCCTCTCGTCGGCCTGGAAGTTGCCCTCCTCGTCGATCAGCCCGGCGACGCCCGGGATCGGCACCATCTCCGGGACCGGCATGACCGAAAGCTGGGTCAGGGTCGGCTTCAGCGCCTGCACCGCGCGGGCACCCGCCCAGACCCCGCCGTAACTCACGAACGAAGCGGGCTTGAAGGCCCACTCGTGGTAGAGGTAGTCGATCGCGTTCTTCAGGGCCGGGGCAGGGGTCGCGTTGTATTCGGGGGTGACGAAGACAAAGGCATCGGCCCGGTCGACGATCGCACTCCACTTCTTCGTGTGTTCCTTCGTGTACTCGCGACGTCCGGGCATGTTCGGCTCATCCATGAAAGGCAGGTCCAGGACCTTCAGGTCGGCGACTTCCACGTTGAAGCGTTCGTCCGCTTCGGCGATCGGAACGAACCAGTTGGCGACCGGCTCACCGACCCGGCCGGGGCGAACGCTGGCGATTACGACGAGGAGATTGATCATGCGGCGAGCCTACTGCCCACCGGACGGAGCGGACAGCGTGCTGCCGGATGAACGGGAGCGACGGGACTTGAACCCGCGGCCTCTGGCGTGACAGGCCAGCGCTCTAACCAACTGAGCTACGCCCCCGTGAGGCGATCGATCGAAATCGACCGGGCGGGCATTATCGCAGTCTCGATCGAATCACGGCATCTGACCCCGGGCGGCCGGGGGCGGATCGGGCGGAGGCTGCCACGCAACCACTAGGCTGGCGGCCATGAGACTCGTCACCTACGCATCAGACCGGGGCCCGCGGGCCGGAGTCCAGACCAACGCAGGCGTGATCGATGCCTGGGACCTGATCGGCGGGGAAGCCGGCGGGAGCCTCAGGGAACTGATCGCCTCGGGCCGCGTCGACGAGGTGAAGTCCGCGATCGAAGCCGGTGAAGGAGAGGCGATCACGCCGGGCCCGGGAGCCATTCTCGCCCCGATTCCCGACCCGGACAAGATCATCTGCGTCGGTCTCAACTACCGGGCACATGCCGAGGAGACCGGCATGGAACTGCCCAAGGCCCCGACGATTTTCGGCAAGTACCGGAACGCCCTGGTGCCGGACGGGGCCTCCGTGACCCTGCCCGCAGCCAGCAGCAAGGTCGACTACGAGGCCGAGGTGGCCTTCGTCATCGGCCGGCGTGCCAGCGAGGTCAGCGTCGAGGACGCCCTCGATCACGTCGCCGGCTACACGCTGCTGAACGACCTTTCCGCCCGCGACCTCCAGGGGCTGACCATGCAATGGATGGCCGGCAAGGTCTTCGACGGCTCCGCCCCCTGCGGCCCCGCCCTGGTCACCCCGGACGAGGCAGGCCCCCACGACGCGATCGGCATCTCGATGCTGGTCAACGGCGAAGAGCGACAGAGCTCGTCGACGAGCGACCTGATCTTCTCCGTGCCCCGGCTCGTCTCGACCCTTTCGACCTGGATGACCCTCGAGCCGGGAGACATCATCGCGACCGGCACGCCCTCCGGAGTCGGCCTCGCGATGGACCCGCGAACCTGGCTCGAAGACGGAGACGAGCTCATCGTCCGCTCGCCCGAGCTGGGTGAACTCCGGACTCACATCAGGCGTTGACCCGGATCAGGGGTGCTTCGCGCCGGCCAGTTCGTTTCTGACCATCGGGAGGCCGGCCGAAAGCGGGGCCTTGAGCGGTGCCGATGAGGCCGAGGCGCCAGCGGAGCGGCTGCGGCGTTTTGCGGCCGACCACCGGACCCGGACCGGCCGGACCCGCATGATGTAGTTCCAGGTGCGGGTTCCGACCACGCCGTCCGCCTTCAGACCCCGCCTCGCCTGGAACTTGCGCACGGCCCTGTAAGTGACGTTCGAGAAGATGCCGGTCGGCTCCATCGAATAGCCGGCCGCGATCAGATGCTGCTGCAGCCAGACCACCTGGTCTCCACGATCGCCCTTCTTGAGGGTGACATGGCCGGCGTAGGCCCGGTACCCGGGGATCCGGGCGACCCGCTTCGAGAGGGCTGACCATTCGGCGGAATTGGTCTCCTGCCAGGACCACCAGCTCGGTGCCGTCCCGTAATTGAGCATGAACCGGCGGAAGGCGAGGAGCTCCCGGCTGCCGGGGTTCTCGTAGGTCTGGCCGACCGGATAGATCCGCCGCTTGTAAACGCTGTTCTGCTCCCAGGTGATCTCCAGCGAGGCCCGGACCGAGTCACCGATCGTGTGCCAGTAGACCTGCGGCACATTCGCGGTCGCGGCGCCGGGGCCCATGAAGACCGAATAGGGAAAGCCCGGGTGATAGTTCACATACGGGAACGAGGAGAGGCCGATCGGAAACCTGCTGCCAACCAGGGCACGCAGCCTGCGGATGTACCAGTCGGCCGACGCATAGCGGCCCTCGTACTCGGCTTCCGCGTCGATCACGAAGCAGTCCGCCCCGCGCCGCTTGGCGGCGGCGGAAATCTTCGCCTCGGCGATCGGCCGCCTGCCGTAGACGTACTGCCAGCCGCATACCTTGAGGCCCGCCTTGTGGAAGCGGCGGATGACCGGCTTGTTGAACTGGCTCCAGGCATCGGTGCCATCCCCGGACTTGATGTAGAGCGTGCCGATCTTCGCCCGCCTGGCCTGCTTGATGATCGAGCCGAGGTTCCCCCGGTTGGAAGAGTCGATGTACCAGATCCACATTCCCGCCCGGGCAAAGGGGTTGGCGACTCCCCGCTTCGGGGCAGAGGGAACCGTCAGGCCGGCCTCGGCCCTGGGAATCTGCGACTGGATTGCGATGAAAAGGACCGGAAGCAGCAGGGCGAGCAGCCCGATGCGCCGGGGGAAAGTCGATGTCATCAGTTTCTGGAACACCTCTCGGCTCGAATTGGTGCGGATTCAGCCTCGCAGGAGATACCCGCCCGAACCGCGATCAACCGGCCGGGAGCAAGCTTTCTTTCAATTCCGGCCCTTGCCCTGTTAGCCTGCGGGGCAGGGAGAAGTTCAATTTCTGTTTGGGAGGAATCAAGGATGCGTCGTTACGCCGTTCTGCTGGTCGCTCTGATTGCCGGAGCCGTTCTCACTGGCGGAGTCAGCCCGGCCTCGGGCAAGAAGCCGAAAACCGTCAAGCCGACGGTCAAGGTCGTCAACCTCAAGGCAAGCCAGCTGGCCCGCGGCAAGGTGAAGGTCCTGGTCAAGGCGAACCGGAAGGCAAAGGTGCGGCTCTCGGCCACGACGTACACCTTCGATACCGGCAACAAGCCGCTGTTCAAGTCGCGCACGGTCAAGCTGGGCAAGAAGAAGAGCCGGGTCGTGACCATCAAGCTGAATCCGGCCGTCAAGTCCGGCATGAGCAGCTGTCAGCTCCGCAAGCTCACGCTCAAGGCCCGCAATGGCAAGCGCAAGTCAAGCCGCACCCAGACCGTGGTCCGGGATCAGTCCGACTGCAAGCTCCAGCCTGTTGATCTGAGCCGGGCCGAGGACTGCGACTTCATCGCCGAACCGAAGGAAGGCCTGTGCATGCTGCCTTTCCCGGACGACTACTACACGGTGAAGGACTCCTCCAGCCCGACCGGCAAGCGGATCCACTTCACCGACGCGGCGATGCCCCGCAACAAGAACGACATTCCGGTCAAGGCTTCCAATTACGACCCGTCCGATGGCTTCAGCCAGGGCCAGGGCATCGTGGTGAAGATTCCCGGGATCGAATCGCAGGAGGCGGTCGATGCGAACGGCTTCGTACCGATCAACCACATCGG
Source organism: Solirubrobacterales bacterium (assembly GCA_020438395.1). GTDB lineage: Bacteria > Actinomycetota > Thermoleophilia > Solirubrobacterales > 70-9 > 67-14. The sequence continues at coordinate 26,349 of JAGQUR010000087.1, forward strand.
CGACTACGCCGAGCCGGACCAGAAGGCGGTCGTGATCAATGCCGACACCGGAGAGCGGCATCCGATCTGGGTCAACATTGACGCCAACGCCCTGCAGGACTCGGATCGTGCCCTGGAGATCAAGCCGGCCGTGAACTTCGACGAGAAGGGCCACTACATCGTCGCCCTGCGCAATCTCGTCGACGAGGACGGAAACGCGCTCGCAGCTCCGAACGCCTTCCGCTACTACCGGGACCAGGTCAAGTCCGGTGAGCCGGAGATCGAAAGTCGTAGGGCCCACTTCGAGACGATCTTCAAGGATCTGAAGAAGGCAGGCATCAAGCGCAGCAGTCTCTACCTGGCCTGGGATTTCACCACGGCCAGCAACGAAAACAACTACAAGCGCGTCCTGAGCATGCGTGACCGGGCCTTCGCGGAGCTCGGTGACACCACCATGGGCGACCAGATCGTCCAGGGTGACGCCCCGGACTTCCACATCGATTCGGTGGTCAATTACACCGAGGGGCAGAACTCGCAGATCGCCCGCAAGGTCACCGGGACCTTCGAGGTGCCCTGCTTCCTTTCCCCGAGCTGCGTCCCGGGCAGCACCATGGAACTCGACTCCAACGGGCTGCCAACCGAGCACGGGACCTACACCGCAAACATGGTCTGTGTCATCCCGCGCGTAGGCCTCGACGGACCGGACCCGGTCAAGACCAGGCCGATGGTCTTCGGCCACGGCCTGTTCGGAGACGCCACCGGTGTTGACGGCGGCCCCAACCCGCCGCTCGCCCAGCACGGCATAACCATCTGCGCCACCGACGAGATCGGCATGTCCTCGAGCGATGTGGCGCAGGTGTCAATCCAGGCCCTGCCGGACCTGTCCAAGTTCCCCGTGCTCGCCGACCGGCTGGCCCAGGCAATTCTCAACGAGCTGTACCTGGCCCGCCTCATGTACCACCCGGACGGACTCGGCTCGGTCCCGGCCTTCCAGGACGGTGACGGCTACGTCCCGGGCGATTCGGTTATCAAGACCGACCACGTCTATTACATGGGCGCCAGCCAGGGCGGAATCCTCGGCGGTGCGCTGACCGCGGTCTCACCGGACTTCGTCCAGTCCTCGCTGCTGGTCGGGGCGATGAACTACTCGATCATGCTGCCCCGCTCGATCGACTTCGACATCTACGGCGGGATCCTCTACTCGTTCTACAAGAACGACCTGGAACACCCGCTGCTCTTCCAACTGATGCAGATGCTCTGGGACCGCAGCGAGCCGAACGGCTTCGCCCATGTGATGACGGACAACCCGCCGCCGAACACACCGGAACACCGCGTGACCCTGCAGATCGCGCTCGGTGATCATCAGGTGTCCAACTACGCCTCCGAGGTGATGGCCCGGACCCTGGGCATGAAGACGAATCCGGTACCGATCGACGACGGACGCTGGCCCGACTACGACGCGCTCTGGAACGTGCCGCGTCTGGCCGCCAGCGACTTCCCGTACCACGGCAACAACATCATCTATTTCGACGGCGGACCGCCCCGGCCCGATCCGAACAACCCGTCGAAGACGATCGGAACCGACCCGGCACCGTTCGCAAACGTCCCGAACCGGGTCGCCCAGGATCCGCACGGAGCCCCCGGCGGAGCAAGCGTGGCGGTCGCCCTGACCTCGTCGTTCCTGCAGCCGAACGGCTACATCGACGACGTCTGCTCGCCGCATGCCTGCTACGGCGACGCCTGGGACGGCAGCCTGCCGTAAGCCCCTGCAGCCGGTCGCGGTTCAACGAGATCCGGAGAGTGGCCCCGGCGGCCGCTTTCCGGATTTCGCGCTTTTCCGGGCGACGATCCGGGACCGTCAGGGCACCGGGCGGTAGATCATCCGGTTGCCCAGCAACTGGGAAACCGTGACCAGCCTGTAGCCGCGCGCCCGCAGGCCGCTGATCGCGCCGGAGAGTGCGTCCACGGTGCCCTGCCGCGGTCCGCCCCCGTCGTGCATGAGGACGATCGAGCCGGGCCGCACGTTGCCCAGGATGGTCGACCTGATCGCCGAGGAGCCGGGCAGCTTCCAGTCGTTGGTGTCGACGTCCCAGTTGATCACCTTCATCCGTTCGGCCCGGGCCGATGCCTTGAGCGAGGAGTTGACCGCGCCATAGGGCGGGCGGAAGAGGCAGGGCCGGAAATGGGTGACCTGGCTGATGGTTCGGTTCGCATGCCGGAGGTTGGAACTGCTGGGGAGCAGGTCATGGTCGTAGCTGTGGTTGCCGATCTCGTGGCCGAGGGCCAGCGCCCGGCGGGCAAAAGTCTTGTAGCGGGCAACCTGCTGGCCGAGCATGAAGAAGGTAGCGCTCGCCTTCTTCCGTTTAAGGATGTGAAGGACCTTCGGCGTGTAGTCGCTGGGGCCATCGTCGAAGGTCAGCGCAACCCGCTTGCGGCCCCGCGGACCGTGAGTCACGAACTCGCCGTTGCCGCCGGTGCAGCCGACCACGCGGACCGGCCGCAGGTCATAGACGGCGCGGCGCTTCGGCGGGAAGAAGGAGAGGCATTCGCCGATCGGCCTGGCGTCCGGCCCGGACTGGGGGCATCGACCGGAATGATTGGCGATCCTCCACGCGTACTTGCCGGACGGCAACCCGGCCGCACGGGGATCGAAGGTGGCGACGAGCCTGTACGGAGTTGCCTTCTTGACTTCGGCACGGATCACCTTGCTGGACCGGACCCGGCCGGTGTCGGAAGTGCGGGAGACACCGAGCACGCTGTAGGTCCGGGTCGGGCCACCGAGGCAGATCCGCACGAAGCTCGTGCCGCCGCGGGGATTCATCTGCAGGCAGAGGTAGCGGTGGTTGCCGCCCATGAAGTCGGGTCGCCGGTCGAGCTTTCCCATGTTCACCTTCTGGCTGGTCCTGATCTGGACGATCAGGGACTTCCCCTTCTGGCTCAGACGGCCCGACTGGATCGGGTTCTGGTCAGCACTGCTCGCATGGGAGGGGATCAGGACCGCGAGGCTTGCGATGAGAAGAAAAAAGGCGAGCAGGGCAAGCTGCTGGCGAAGCCGGATGCCCGACCGAAGTGTTCCTGTCGACCGGATCAACATCATTTCCAGTATAGGCTCCGTCCCGGTCCGGACCATTTCCGGAAAGGCCCCCTATGAACGTTTCCACAGCTCTCAAGTCAGGACTCGTGATGTTCGCCCTCGTGGCGGTGCTCGCCGTCCTCCTTGCGATCCTCCTTCCGAAGTCCTTTTTCGAGGACTGGGGCTGGATCTCCGGACCCGCGGCGCTGTTCCTCTGTGCCTTCGGAACCGCCCGGATCCTCGGCCTTCCCGCCGGCCGAACCCTGCTCGGCGTGATCATCGCCGGCATCCCGGGACTGATCGGCGTCCTGGTCGGGGTTCACTGGCTCGGGACCCTGCTGGCAGTGATCACCTTCGCGGTCTGGTGCGGTTACGGCCCGGAACCGCGCCGCGCCTGAATCAGGTCTCTCCCGCCGCGGATCCGTTCTCTCCCGCCACAGGCGGCAGAAGGATCTCGGTGAAGATCGCCTTGTGGTCCGACCCGGGGATCTTCACCACGTCGTACTGCGAAAAGGCGATTCCCTTCTCGGCGAGCACGTGGTCGATCGTGACCGGCGGCGGAAACTGGATCGTCGAAGGCCAGGTCGGCGCAAGGCCGTCGCCGATCACTTCCGCCGCATCACGGTAGCCCGTGTCGATCACGTTCCGGAGGTTCGCGTGATCGAGGGTCGCATTGAAATCGCCGGCCAAGACGATCGGAATCCCGGCGCTGAAGGCCGGCGGGAAGACGCCGTAGTCACGCTCCCACAGTCCCATGTCCGAACGGTGGATCGGGGCGGTCGGGTGGGCCGAAACCACTTCGATCGGGATCGAGTCCGGCACCCGCACATCGGCTCTCGGCTGTTCCTTTACCGGGAGAGATTCGCGACGAATCAGCGGCCAGCGGGACCAGATTCCGTTTCCGTACTTCTCGCTGAAGCTCATCACCTGATGCGGATACGAGGAACCGAGTCCGGCCCGGTTCAGCTCCCGGGCCTTCTTCCTGGTCAGCTCCTGCAGGAAGATCAGGTCGACTTCCCGCCTGGCCGCTTCCTCGACCACCGCCCGCGTTTCGGCTTTCGACTTGGCCAGGTTGAAGGTCAGGATGCGGACCGGCCGCGCGCCGGGCATCGATTCCGGGCCACCGATCGCGCGGGGCAGCACCGCCAGCGCCAGTGCGATGACCGCAATGGCGAGGAAGCCGGCCGCGAGCCAGCGCCGGCACAGCACCACGACCAGGAGCGCCAGCAGGGAGAGCATCAGCACATACGGCGTGTAGGCGACCATCTGCACCAGCGGGTAACCCCGTTCGAGGCCCCCGATCCGCAGGATTGCCCAGAGCATGAAGAATCCGGCCAGCGTCCAGCAGATCGCGGATACCCATCTCCGCCGGGACCTCTCCCGCGCTGCTCCCTGTCCGCCGCCTTCTTCCAAGCCGGGGATTATCCATCCCCGCCTGGGAACTCATGTGAACCGCTCGGGTCCTGGTCTATTTCTTGACGTTGACCGTCTTCTTGACGGTCTTGCCTCCGGCGTTATCCGAGGTCACCTTGAAGCTGACCTTGGGCTTTCCGGACTTCTTGAACTTGATCTTCAGCTTGATCGTCCCCGTTGAACCGGAGGCGACCGCTCCCAGACCCTTGCTGGCGCTGACTCCCTTGCCAGTCGCCTTGACACCGACCCCGGTCGCCTTCGAGTTGCCGTTGTTGGCGATCTTGATTGTGTAGGTGGCGCTCTTGCCCTTTCTCGAGCTGGAGGGTCCGCTGACCGTCACCTTGTTGATCGATGCGTATTTGCCAGCGGGGCCAGTCGGGCCCTGTGGACCCGAAGCCCCGGTCGGGCCCTGCGGCAGGGAGCCTCCGGTTCCGACCAGAGCCACGACCGGATTCGATTCACCGTTCGTGAGAACCGTGAGGCTCGCCGCTCTGACTCCGGATACCTTTGGGCTGAAGAAGACCCGGGCGACGCATTGATCTCCCTCGAAGAGAACTCCTCGGCAGTTATCGCCTCCGATGAAGAAGTCCTGCGGCTGGGGGCCTCCGAAACTGAATCCATGGACCGACATCGGGGCAACACCGTTGTTTTCTATTGGAAGCAGTTCCGGGGGGCTCACCAGGCCCGCCGGTATCGGGGTGGGATTGCCGAAAACCAGCGGTCCCGGTCCAGCGGAAGGATCGGGCGCGTTGATCAGCACCTCGGCCACGTTTGCGGAACCGGCCGCTCCGACTATGTCCTTCGCTCCATCCTGATTGAGGTCGGCCACGGCCACGGCGTAGGTAGTGGCCAGATCCAGGCTGGTACCCGTCCCGAAAGTCCCGTTCCCCACACCCGGCAGGAGAGTACCTCCGGATGCGCTGGAGGTTCCCACTGCGATGTCCAGCGCGCCATCGTTGTCAAGGTCGCCGATCGCAACCGAGAGAGAGCTCGACGCCACCGCGTAGTCGGTCTTGGGCCCGAAGGTCCCGGGCCCCGTAGCAAGCAAGACGGATACAACTGAAGCGCCGGCGTTTGCGGTCACGAGGTCCGGCCTTCCATCACCGTTCAGATCCCCGACCGCCACGTCGTTGGGCGCGGTGCCGGTGGCGAAATCCGTTGCCGCACCGAAGGTCCCGACCCCGGTTCCGAGCAGCACCGAGACATTGTTGCCACCTCCGTTCGCGGTGACCAGGTCAAGAATTCCATCGTTATTGAAGTCCGCGGCCTCGATCGACCTGGAGTACGCACCAACCGTGTTGTTGACCGGGGCTCCGAAGGCGCCGGATAGATCGCCAGACATAGCCGAAACGTTCCCCGGACTCGTCCCGTTCGCTACTGCGAGGTCGAGGCTGGCACCGTTGTCGAAGTGAAACAGGGCCAGGGCCCTCGGGTCCGTCCCTGCCGGGTAGCTGGTCGCGGCCCCGAAGGATCCGGAACCGGTCCCGAGGAGGGTGGTGACGTCATCCGAGCCCAGGTTGGCGGTGACCAGGTCGAGGTTCTCATCACGGTTCAGGTCACCGACCACCAGTCCTTCGGGAGCGTCACCGACCGGATAGTTCTCGGCAGGTTCCGTGAACCCCTGGTTCGAACCGAGTGCGACAGAAACCGAATCATCGACGGTGTTGGCGGTGACCAAGTCCTTGTAGCCGTCGCCATTGAGGTCGGCAATCTTCACGTCGGTCGGGAAGTTCTCAGTCAGAACGTACTGGGGGTACTTGAAAACAAGGTCGGCGTAAGCACTGGCCGGAATGATCAGGAAAGCCGCAAACCCCAGCCCCAACAGCCCCAGAATCCTGCGAACCGCCCCAGCCGCCCTTGGATCCTTCATGCGTCGTGCCATCTGTCCCCCATTCCTCCGGTGTGCCTGACTTGCCTCACCCTACCCGGGGCTTTCATGTCTGTCCAACGACCCGGCTCTACTTGCCGTTTCGCTCCCGGTGGCTGCAGCCGGGCCAGCAACAGGGTCGACGCATGCCCTCTTCCAGTTCCTCCCTGGTCCGGCGGATACGCCGCTCCCGGGTTTCCTGCTTCTTCGCATCTTCGACCCAGCAGATGAACTCGTTCCGCGCCAGCGGGGTGATGTCCTTCCACGCTTCGAGCGCCACGTCACTGGTGACAAGCCCGGCCCGCAAATCGGCGGGCAGCTTGTGCACCACCCCACCGGGCAGTCTCTGGGTTTCGGCGCTCATACCGAAATCGTACTTGGGCGCATCGATGGCCTGAAGACCGGAAAAATGGGCGGTACTGGGCTCGAACCAGTGACCCCCTGCGTGTAAAGCAGGTGCTCTTCCAACTGAGCTAACCGCCCCGGGGTTCGCCGACCGGGTTCAGGCTTGCGAACCGGGATTGGGCATTATGCCCGGTCCATCCGGTTCGGGTCAGGTCGGAACGTCGGCGGCAGACATCTGGTCGGCCGGCCGGGCGAGGCTGCCATAGCGGTTGCGGACCACAAGGATCCAGACGACTCCGCCGATCATCATCGCCAGACTCTCGAGCTGGGCCGCCGTCAGCCCGAGGGCCACGTCCGTGTTGCGGCGGAGGAACTCGACCAGGAACCGCTCTGCGCCCGCGTAGATCAGGTAGATCGCGAAGAGGATCCCCAGCCGGAACCTATTCCTCAGTCGCCAGAGGATGTATGCGCCGAGCCCCATGGTCAGGGTCTCGTAGATCGGGGTCGGGTGGACCGTCACCCCGGGCGGGGTCGGGACGGTGCCGTCGGGATAGCCCATCGCCCAGGGGCCATCCCAGGGCTTGCCGTAGTCACCATCGCCGGAGAGCTGGCAGCCGATCCGGCCCACCGCGTAACCGGCAGCAAGGGCCGGCGCCGCTGTGTCGAGCAGCCAGAGGTTCAGGAACTTGCGCCACCAGGCCCAGAGGATCACCCCGATCGCGCCACCCAGGGCACCGCCGTACCAGGTCAGTCCGGAGCCGGAAAAGATGTTGCCGAGCAGGTCGTCCTTGACGTCGGAGTAGTTGTCGACGATGAAGTAGAGCCGGGCCCCGATCAGGCCGCCGATCAGCGCCGCGAACACCATCTCGTAGGCCCAGTCCGGCGGTTTGCCGATCTCGCCCAGCCGCATGTGCACTATCCATCCGGAAACGACGAAGGCGGCCGCGAAAGCGAGACCGAAGGTCTGCAGGGTCACGGGGCCGAGGGAGATCTCCGGAATCACCTGCCTGACCCTACCGATGCCCGTTCATCGCGAGGAGTAGCCCCGGCGGGAGTCGAACCCGCGCTACCAGGTTGAAAACCTGACGTGCTAACCGTTACACCACGGGGCCGCGCGGCGGACATTCTCTCAGTTGGAGGCGATCAGCGGCGCGCCGTCAACCGACGAGCAGGTACTCGAGCAGGGCCTTCTGGGCGTGGAGCCGGTTCTCGGCCTGGTCCCAGACCGCGCTGCGCTCTCCGTAGAGGACGTCGGCGGTGATCTCCTCGCCGGGATGGGCCGGAAGGCAATGCATCACGATTGTCTCGTGCTTCGCATGTGAAAGCAGGTGGCCGTCGATCCGGTACGGGGCGAGATCGGCCCGCCGCTGTGCGGCGCTCTCCTCGTCGCCCATGCTGACCCAGACGTCTCCGTAGATCGCGTCGGCCCCGCTGACCGCCTCGATCGGGTCCTCGGTCAGCCTTGCCGGCACCTCGGATTCGAGCTGGTAGCCGGACGGAGCCGCGACGACCACTTCGACCCCGGTCAGTGAACCGGCCACGGCCAGCGAACGGGCGACGTTGTTGCCGTCACCCACATAGGCCACCTTCAGCCCATTGAGATCACCGAAGCGCTGCTTCAGCGTCTGCAGGTCGGCCAGGGCCTGGCAGGGGTGGTAGAGCGGGGTCAGGGCGTTGATCACCGGCACGCTCGCGTGCTCGGCCAGGGAAACCACATTCTCGTGGCTGCCCGAACGGATCACGATCGCCGCCACGAAACGCGAAAGCACCCGGGAGGTGTCCTCGACGGACTCGCCGCGCGAGAGCTGCATCTCGCTGCCTCGCAGAACCACCGGATGGCCGCCGAGTTCCGCCGTGCCGACCTCGAAAGAGATCCGGGTCCTGGTCGAAGGCTTCTCGAAGAGCATCGCGATCGACTTGCCGGTCAGAGCCGAGCCGCCCTCCTGCGGGCGCCCGGCCCTGAGTTCCTCGGCCCGGTCGATCAGGGTGACAAGCCGGCCACCGGAGATCTCGCCGCCGTCGATGAAGTGTCTGGGTCGCGTTTCGGTCAAGGGGGAAATACTAAGCCCGCTTTCAGCCTGAGATAGTTGTGGGTCCAATGTCTGCAATTAAGCCCTCCACTCCCCCGGCCCGCCTCAGGCGAGGCGAGACCTTCGAAGGGGAAATCGAAACCCTCGCCTACGGCGGCCGCGGCATCGCCCGGCCCGGCGGCTATGTGGTTTTCGTGAGTGGCGGCCTGCCCGGTGACCGGGTGCTGGCCGAGGTCACGAAGTCCAAGCGGGGTTACGCGGAAGCGGTCGCCCTCGAACTCCTTGCCCCGAGCCCGGACCGGCTGCCGAACGTGGACGAGCATCAGGGCGAGGCCTGCCCCGGAGCTTCCTGGCAGGGCCTTGCCTACGAAAAGCAGCTCGCCTTCAAGGAGGCCCACGTCGCCGACGCCCTGACTCGCATCGGCAAGCTGGGGGATGTCAACATCGACCCGATCATCGGCGCCGATGAGCAGTGGCGGTACCGCAACAAGGTCGAATACTCCTTCGGTGAACAGGACGGCGAGCTGGTTCTCGGTTTCCGGCCGCAGGGGCGCTGGGACGAGGTGCTGGACATCGAGGACTGCCACCTTTCCTCCGAGGCGACCAACCAGGCCCGCAACGAGGTACTCGCCTGGGCCCGGGCCGAGGGCCTGAATGCCTACGACCCGCATGACCATCGCGGCATCCTGCGCAACCTGATCGTGCGGGAAGGCCGCCGGACCGGCCAGATCCAGACCCGTCTGGTCACCTCCAGGGGAGACTTCCCCCGGCCGCCGGTCGATCTCCACACGATCATCGACGGGCCCTCCGGCTCGACCTCGGGTCCGACCGGCGCGCTCGGCGAAGAGACGCTGCGCGAGCGGATCTTCGATCTCGACATCGAACTTTCGCATGACTCCTTCTTCCAGACCAACACCGAGATGGCGGAGAAGCTCTACGGCCTGGCCGCCGAATACGCCGACCTGACCGGAACCGAAAAACTCTTCGACCTCTACTGCGGGGTCGGCACGATCGGCCTCAGCATGGCCCGCCAGGCGGGGCAGGTCTGGGGCCTGGAAATCGTTCCCGACGCGATCGAGAACGCGAAACGGAACGCGAAGGCGAACGGGATCACGAACGCCCGCTTCGTCGCCGCCAACGCCCGTACCGGGATGCGGCCGCTGATCGAGGAAGCGGGGCGACCCGACGTGGTGACGATCGACCCGCCCCGGGCCGGCCTCTCGGCCAAGATCGTGCGACGGCTGATCGAATGCGAGGCCCGCCGGATCGTCTACATCTCATGCAACCCGACCACGCTGGCCCCGAACGCGGCCCAGCTGGTCGAGGCCGGCTATAGGCTGACCCGCGTGAGACCGGTCGACATGTTCCCGCAGACCCCCCACATCGAATGCGTCGCCCAGTTCGACCTGATCGGCGAGGTGAAGTACGTCGAATCCCCCAGCGACCGCAAGCGTCGCGAACGAGACGAGCGGCGACAGGCCGCGAAGGAGGCAGGCCAGTGAACCGTCCCGCACAGAAGCGCGCCTTCGGAGTCGCCGCCGGATTGCCGGAAGAGGTCTGCGGCCCCCTGGCAGCCGCCTGCGAGGAAGCAGGCTACGCCTCGATCTGGGCCAACGACCATCCTTTGGCCAAGGGCCTCGAAACCCTGGCCGAGTTCGCCAAGGCCGCCAGCGGAATCGAGCTCGGTGTGGCGGTGATCGCGCTGGACCGGCAGAGCCCGGATGACATCGCGACCGACATCGACCGGCTGGGGCTCGACCCATCCCGCCTCTGGATCGGCGTCGGCGCCGGTTTCACGAAGAAGCCGCTCACCTTCATGACCGAGAAGATCGGGGAACTCCGGGAGAAGCTGCCCGGGGTGCGCCTCGTGATGGCGGCGATGGGACCGAAGATGTGCGCGCTCGCCGGGAGCAGCTACGACGGGGCCTTCTTCAACTGGATGACCCCGGAGTTCGCCGCGGGCGCCCGGACCCAGGTCGAGGCGGGTGCCGCGGACGCCGGTCATGACACCCCTCCGGTCTTCGGTTACGTCCGCACCGCGGTCGGACCGGACGCAACCGAACGGCTGGCCAAGGAAGAGTCCTTCTACCGGGACCTGCACGACGGCTACCGAAACCACTTCGCCCGTCTCGGCGAGCCGGAGGGAACCGTCGGGGTGGCCGCCAGTGACGCGGCGGATGTCCAGCAGAAGCTGGCCGCCTACGAGGCGCTTGACGTGGTCGTGGTCCGCGGTCTCGCCTCGGCCCGGGTCGAACCGATGGTCGAACTGGCCCGGGCCGCCGCCCCGGCCTGAACCGCTGACCAAAAAGCCCCGCAAATCCCCATAAGGAGCGGTTTTCCGCCGGTCCGTCTGGTTGGATTCCGGCGATGTCAGTACCGCCCCTCGATCCTGCGACCAGTCCCCCGACACCGCCCGATGACCCGGGCGGGATGAACGTCGATCGTCCCCGTACCCCGGCCGCGATGATCGGCTGGTCGATCTTCGCCAGCCGCTGGATCCAGGCCCCGCTCTACATAGGTCTGATCGTTGCCCAGGCCGTATACGTCATCAAGTTCTGGAAACAGCTGGTCCACCTGGTCAGCGATTTCGGGTCGATCAGCGAAAACGACGTGATGCTGATCGTGCTCGGCCTGGTCGACGTGGTGATGATCGCCAACCTGCTGATCATGGTGATCATCGGCGGCTACGAGACCTTCGTCTCACGGATCAAGATGGAAAACCATCCGGACCAGCCCGAGTGGCTCTCCCATGTGAACGCGAACGTGCTGAAGGTGAAGCTGGCGATGGCGATCGTCGGCATCTCCTCGATCCACCTGCTCAAGACCTTCATCGAATACGGCGGCGCCGACACCGGACTGACTTCAACCGAAGTGATGTGGCAGACGATCATCCATGCGGTCTTTGTCCTTTCCGCGATAGGCCTTGCCTATATCGACCGTTTCCTCTCGCCCACCAGAGAAGACGGGCTCTGAGCCCCGGGCCGCGATCGGCCCCGCTGGCTGATCGGCGTCCTGGAATAGCGGAGCCGACAGGCGGGTAGAGTCCGCACATGCCCGATCGCGAGAAGATTTCCCGTTACGCCAAGGCCACCGCGAAGCCAGACAAGGGAGGTGAGCTCGCCGGGATACTGCTCGAGGCGGCCGAGGCCAACCGGGCCTTCGAGGGCTGTCTCCAGTACGAGGTGCACCAGTCGGTCTTCGACGCGGACACGGTCTGGGTGACCGAGGCCTGGGCCGACCAGGAGACCATGAAGGCCTCGCTCGAGGACGAGGACAACCGGGAACTTATCTCCAGGGCCCGGCCGCTGATCGAGGACATGGAAGTGATCGAACTGGTGCCGCTCGGTGGCATCGAAGCGCGGCTGGCCAACCCGCGCGCCGCGACCCCGAAACCCGGCTACGGGCTCGTTCAGGTCGACGAGGTCAAGGACTCCGCGAAGGAACACGGGCTCGAGTCGATCCAGGAAGCCCGGTTCGCGATAGGCGACCTCGATGCGAGTCAGGTCGGAGTCACCCACTTCCGGATTCATCCCGACCAGCGCCAGCCTTTCGGCCACCACCACGACAAGGCCGAGGAGGTCTACTTTGTGGTCTCCGGTTCAGGGCGGGCCAAGCTCGACGACGAGATCGTCGAGCTGAAGGAGGGCAGCCTGCTCCGGGTCGGGCCCGAGGTCACGAGATGCTTCGAAGCCGGCCCGCAAGGAATGGAATACCTGGCGATGGGCCAGCATTTCTCCGGCGACGGCGGAGTCGAACCCGGCTGGTGGAGCGACTGAGCTCCAACCCGGGCGCTAGTCCACCGTCGCCCCGCCCTCGCCAACCAGAGCTACATTTTAAGCGGCTAGAGACCCGCGAATCAGTCCCAGCCGCCCGTGGCATCGTTGGTTCCGGCCCATTGAATGATGTCGATCAAGATCCACACGACGTAAGCGAACACCGCGAGCACAAGAAGGGCGCCCACCACTCCCAGAACTATTCCGACTGTGGAAGCGAACTTGCCTCGGTCGGTGGCTCCCCGCCGAATGTCGATCCAGCCGATCGAGCCGAGAAACACGGCAATTGCGCCGAGAAAGAGACCGATAAAGGCAAGGCCGGCCCAGTAGTTTTCGACCCAGTCATCGGTGCTGCCCTGCCAGAGGCCGATCACGAGCACCAACGAACTTGACAGGCCCAGCGCCCCGATAAGCAGCGAAGCTATTGACTTCCGATTGCCATTGACTGGCTTCGGCCCGATCACTTCATGTTCAAGGGTCGCCATGCCGGAATCCTAAGCGCCGGCGGGCATCCTGGCTAGTAGGGCGGAAGGTCGTCGTGCCAGCGGCCGAGGGTGCGGAAGGCTCGCCAGAAGCGGCGCTTGGCGGTCTCCTCGTCGAGCGCGCCGTCGATGTCCGGGGTGAAGAGGGCGTCGCAGGCGGGGGTGAAGGCCTGGATCTCTCCTTCGCGGGCGTCGAGGGGACGGGCCAGCGGCAGGGCGAGGCTGTTGATCGTCTCCAGGGCGGGCTCGCCCATCACCACGACGACCCGGGGCTGGACGATGTTGAACTCGTCGGCCAGGCGGGCGACGCATTCGGGGTCGGCCTGGGCCGGGTCCTCGACCGGGCACTTGGCGCAGACGGTCCCGTAGATCACCATCGGGTCGATGCTCAGCCGCTTGAAGGACTTCATCAGCGCGTTGCCGGCGCGACCGTAGTAGGCGACGCCCTCCTCGACCTCGGCGGTGGTCGGTGAGAACTTGACCAGCATGATGTCCGCCTGCGGGTGGCCCGAGCCGAGCACCGGCATCACCCGGGTCGCCAGGCAGGCGTCGCAGCTCTGCAGATCACGGCTGAGCTGGTTCAGCTCCCGGATCGCACGTTCAAGGTATTTCTCTTTGATCTCGTTATCGGTCGCAGGCATCGCTTGAGCTTCTTTTGACGCTTCCGGCGGCGCTCCTGCCGGATCCCGGCTGTCACCGGGCGGATGCATCAGCTCTTGCCTGCTGCACGTTTTGACCCACGACCCTGTTTCGGGCCACGGGCCTTGCGCCGGCCACCCTTGACCGCCCGTGGGGCTTCAACTTCGCGTTTCGCGGCCTTGGGACGGCCGGTGGTCTGGATGAACTTCAGCGCCTGGACGTAGACGAGGTTCTTGTGGCGACGGGTGATCTCCGCCTCTCGCATCGCCTCGAGGAACTCCTCCGGCCCGTCGAAGTCATGCAGACGGTTGCGCACCGCCCCGAGGCCCTGGGCGACGTGGCTGTCGGACCCCGCGGCGGGGATGATGTTGTACTTGCGGGCGAACCGCTCGGCCTCCTCGTTGAACGAGGAGATCGCGACCCGGGGGTTGAAGACTTCCATCAGGTCGATGTCCTCGACCATGTCGAGCAGATTCTCGTAGTCGGGAACCGAGTGGAGCCGGTCGAAGGGATGTGGCACGTAGACCAGCCCGCCCTGCCGCTTGATCTCGGCGATCGTCTCGTCCATGGTCAGACCCTTGGGGATCTTCTCTTTGAGGAAGAGCCCGATCACCTCGCCCTGCTCGCCGGTCTTCACTTCCTCGGCGACGATGATCTTGAAGTCGTCCATCTCTTCGGCGACCTTCGCGGCCTCCCTGGCGCCAGAGACCTCGTTGTGGTCGGTGATCGCGATCGCGCCGAAGCCGCGGTCGCGGGCCGTCTCGATCAGCACCTTGACCGGTGTCGCGCAGTCGCTCGAATGGTCGGTGTGCATGTGCAGGTCGACGTCGATCAGCGGCCGGTCCCGGAGCTTCTTCCTGAGTGCCTCGTTTCCGGCCGGATCGTGCCGGCGGGCGACCAGTCGCTCGTAGGTCGATTCAAAGCGGTCGGCCACCTCGGGCCAGGTCTCGATCTCGAACTTCCCGCAGGCGGACCGGAGTCGTTCGCGGAGGCGTCCGTCCTCACCGAGCCGCTGGATCTGGCCGGCCAGGGTCACCGGATCGCCGGCCGGGAAGAGCAGCCCGCGCTGGCCGTCGCCAACCAGTTCCACGTAGCGGCCGATCGTGGTCGTCACCGGAACCGCCCCGGAGGCAATCGCCTGCCGGACCGCCGCCTGGTCGGGCCGGGGACCGTTCGAGGCGGCGACGAAAACGTTGGAATGGGAGAGCAGTTCCGACAGGCTCGCCTGGTCAGGGCCGATCACCTTGATCCGGTCCCGGATCTGCCGGGCAACGCGAAGCTGAACCGCCCCGGGCTCGTCGGCGTAGACGGTCGCCGTCCACTCGAGATCCGGGGGAAGCCGCCGGAGCGCCCGCAGGAAAAGCCGGAGGGCACCTGGCTCCTCGCGCTCGGAGAAGGCGATCTTCAGCGGCGGCACTTCCGACTGGGCCGGCTCGACCGGATCGATTCCGGGATGAGTGATCTCGTAGGAACCCGGGAAGTACCGGTTCAGTAGCCGGGCCGAGGTCCGCGAGGAGGCGGTGCGGGCGTCCAGCCTGCCGAAGAAGATCTCGAGCAGGGGCCGGGCGAACTGGGTCGCGAACGGGCGTTCTTCCGTTTCGTGGAAGGTGCCGACGTTGAGCGAGAAGGAATGCCTCAGCGCGTTGGAAGAGAAGCCTGGAACGAAGGGGTCGTGGACATGGACGATGTCGAAGCGGCCCGAGCCGAGCAGAGCCTCGATCCGGTTGCCCATGTCGACCGAGACCGGGGCCTGCCGCCTGCCGCTGCGGGGGATCTTCACCCCGCCGCCCATCGAAAGCACCCGGGGCTCCTCGCCGGGGGCGAAGAGAGCGTCGGGATCGTCACGCAGGCCTGCCAGGGCCGACTTGGTCTCGGCAACGCCGCCGCGACCCCCGGAGGGAGCCGCGATCAGCACCGAATGACCGCGCCGGGCCAGCTCTTCGCTGACCCGGCGCGTGTACTCGTTTATTCCTCCCCGTTCAGAGAATGGGAACGGGGTGAACTGAACTATTGAGAGAGGAGCCAGGGACTCAGGCCTCGGCCTGCTCTTCGGCGGCCTCGGAGATCGGCTTGGTCTGCTCCAGCGGGTTCTTGCCACGGGCGTTCTCGAGGATGAAGTCCTCGGTCTGCTGGCGCGCCTCGGCGTCCGGCCGCTGGTTGTGCGGGGACTTCATGAGGTACGAGGACGGGCCGTCGAGCTGACCGGCGATGCCGTTGTTGAGGGCCAGCTTGATCAGACGGACCGCGTCGATGACGACGCCGGCCGAGTTCGGCGAGTCCCAGACCTCGAGCTTCAGCTCGACGTTCAGCGGCACGTCACCGAAGGACTTGCCTTCGAGGCGGATGTGGGCCCACTTGCGATCGGTCAGCCACGGCACGTAGTCCG
>JAGQUR010000088.1 GCA_020438395.1 Solirubrobacterales bacterium
TGGTCGCGGTAGATGTAGCCCTTCTCGTAAAGCGAGGTGAAGACCTTGCGGACCGCGCGGGCATAGCCGTCATCGAGAGTGAAACGTTCGCGCTCGTAATCGACCGACGCCCCGAGCCGCTGGTACTGCTGGCGGATCGAGCCACCGAACTCTTCCTTCCATTCCCAGACCCGCTCGGTGAAGGCTTCCCGACCGATCTCGTGGCGACTTATTCCCTCCGACTTCAGTCGCTTCTCAACCACCGTCTGCGTGGCGATGCCGGCGTGGTCCATGCCGAGGATCCAGAGCGTGTTCTTTCCGCCCATCCGGTTCATGCGGACCAGCGCGTCCTGCATCGACCCGTTCAGGGCGTGACCCATGTGGAGCACGCCGGTCACGTTGGGGGGAGGGATCGCTACCGAGAAGTTCTCGTCGGCGGTACCGGTGGCTTCCGGATGGAAATAGCCGCCCTCCAGCCACTCGTTGAATATCCGCGCCTCGGTCTCTCCCGGCTGCCACCGGGTGGTTTCCTCAAGCTTCTTTCTGGCTCCGCTATCCAAGATCAGCCGATCTTATTGACGGCACTGCCCCGAGCGCATGTGGCTTCCCCTGCCACCAACCTCGGTGATCATCCGGATCGGGTGATTGATCCGGACCGCCCGGTCTGGGAGAGTTCCCGGCATGGAGGGACTGAACCAGCCCGATGCGCACCGGCACCCATGGCGGCTGACCGCTCGCATCGTCACCGTCGTCCTGATCGACGCGGCCGCTCTGTTGCTGATCGAGGCAATCCTGCCCGGTTTCGACATGCACGGCCACCTCGCCGCGCTGCCCACCGCGCTCGGTGTCGGCCTTGTCAACGCCCTGATCTGGCCCATCCTCTCCCGTTTCACCCTGAAGCTCAGCGTCCTGACCCTCGGCCTGTGGGGACTGTTCCTCAACGCCCTGCTGATCGGCCTCGCCCTGATGGCGATGCCCTGGGTGAAGATCGCCGGGCTGCCCGAGGCAATCGTGATCTCGTTCGGGATGGCGATCCTGACCTCGCTCTTCTCCTCGCTCTTCGCGATTGACGAGGACAGCACCTGGTACTACAACGTGGTCCGGGCGCAGCTCAAGCGCCGCGGCCAGGTGATCCAGACCGATGTCCCGGGGATCGTCTTCCTCGAGATCGACGGTCTCGCGCACGATGTCCTGCGCCGGGCGATGACCAACGGCAACGCGCCGGCCATGGCCGCCTGGGTAAGGGATGGAAGCCACCGGCTGGAGGGATGGGAGACCGACTGGTCTTCTCAGACCGGCGCCTGCCAGGCCGGCATCCTCCACGGCAACAACCACGAGATGCCGGCCTTCCGCTGGTGGGAAAAGGAGACCGGCCGGGCTCTGGTCACGAACCACCCGAAGGACGCGGCCGAGATGGAAGCGCGGCAGTCCGATGGTCACGGGCTACTGGCCGAAGACGGAGCCAGCCGGGCCAACATCCTCTCCGGCGACGCGCCGCACTCGATGCTGACCATGAGCACCGTGATGCAACGCCGGGGAAAGATCGGCCAGGACTATGCCGCCTATTTCGCCCGGCCCTACGGCGTGATCAAGACCTTCATCCACACCGTCACCGAGATTGCCCGGGAGCGGCGCGACAACCGGCGCCAGGAGAAGACCGGCATCGAGCCGAAGATCGAACGCTCCCGCGTCTACGCGATCATGCGGGCCTGGGCCACCGTGATCCAGCTCGACCTCCAGATCTCGGGTGTCGTCGGCGACATCCTCGCCGGCCGTCCCTCGATTTACACGACCTTCCTCGCCTACGACGAGGTGGCACATCACTCCGGAATCGAACGGCCGGAAACCCTCTACACGCTGAGCAAGGTGGACCGGGAGATCGACCGGATCCGCCGTGTGGTCAAGGAAGCACCGCGTCCCTACCACCTGGTCGTGCTTTCCGACCACGGCCAGTCGCAGGGGGCGACCTTCCTGCAGCGGTACGGAGTCACCCTGGAAGAGGTGGTCGAGAAGGCGACCGGCAAGGAGGCGATCGGCGCCGGCGAAGAGGGCGAGCAGAACCCCCGTGCTTACATCACCGCCGGCACCGAAGAAGCCAGCCACGAAGACAGTGCGGTCGGCAGCGCGGCGAAAGCGGTGGCGAAGCGGGATCCGAACCGCGACGATCTCGGCCTGGAAGAAGGTTCCGAAAATGATGAAATCCCGGAGTTGTCGGTGATGGCGTCAGGCTGCCTCGGTCTCGTCACCTTCCCCCGTGAACCCGGGCGCCTGAAGCTCGAACGGATCGAGGAGCTCTACCCCGGCCTGATCGACTCTCTCCGTAATCACCCGGGCATCGGGTTCGTGATGGTCGATTCGGAGCACGGCGGGGTTGCGATGGGCGCGAACGGCAGCAACTTCTTCGAGATAAACGACATCGAGGGCGTCGACCCGCTCGCCGCATTCGGACCGAACGCCCGTGACCACGTGCTCCGCACCCACCGCTTCTCGAACTGCCCGGACATCATGATCAACAGCACCTGGTGGCAGGACATGGACGAAGTGGCCGCCTTCGAGGAACTGGTCGGATCACATGGCGGGATGGGCGGCACCCAGAGCCACCCGTTCGTCCTTCATCCGGTTGACCTCCCCTGGCCGGATGAACCGGTGATCGGCGCCGAGGAGGTCCACCACATCCTCAAGAGCTGGCTGCCCGACGGCAGCGCTAACGGAGCGGACGCGAGAGCGACTCTCCCGGCCTGAGTACCTGCGACTCCAGGTCCGGTGCGATTTCCGCCATCTGCTGGCTGAAGGCGGTGACCGGCCTCTCAAGCAGGCCGCCACGGACACTCTTCATGCCGATCGGGAAGTAGGTCCCCCAGTGGATCGGGATGGTCAGCTCCGGCTGCAGCATCGCCGCCGCCAGGGCGGCACCCCGGGGGTCCATGTGCCCGGGGCCGAGCTTGTGGCCCCAGCCCCAGATCGGCAACAGGGCGATCTCGAGACCACCGGCCAGCTCGGAAAGCTGCGGGTGTACGTCGGTGTCGCCGGCAAAGAAGAGGCGCCGGCTTCCGTCAATCACGTAGCCCAGCGCGTCCGCCTCGACGCCGAACGGATGCCGGCGGCCGTCGTGCTCGGCGGTGACCGCCAGTACCCTGACCGGGCCGATCTCCACCCCCTCGCCGACCGTCAGCTCCGACACGTTCCGGAACCCGAGCTTGCGGATCATCGGGCCTGCCCCGGCCGGCACGATCATCCGGGTCTCGCGGTCGTATCGCTTCAGTGTTGGCAGGTCGAGATGGTCGAAGTGGAGGTGGGAGATCAGGACCGCGTCGACGCCGTCGATGAACCGGGAACCCGGATCGGGAGCGTGGCGCAGCAGATGGACGACCCTGGTCCTGAGCACCGGGTCGGTGACGAGGCGAACTCCGTCAAGTTCGACCAGGACGGTCGCATGACCGCCCCAGGTCACATGCAGATCCAAGGGATCCTTGTCGAGAAGCGGGACTTCCACCAGGCCAGAGCCTAGCGCCGTGTCCCGCCCGCTCAGGCGGTCTGCTCTTCCCCGAAGACGTCTTCGTCACCGTGCGGGTCGGCCACCTGGCTCGGACCGGTGACCAGCATCGGGGACTGTCCCTTCTCGATCGACTCGCGGGTGACCACGCACTTGCTGACGTCCTCGCGCGAAGGCAACTCGAACTGCACGTCAAGCAGCGAGTCTTCGATGATCGACCTGAGACCACGGGCACCCGTCTCCCGGGCCAGCGCCTTGTCGGCGATCGCCTCGAGGGAATCATCGGCGAAGACCAGTTCAATCCCGTCGAAGTCGAAGAAGCGCTGGAACTGGCGGACGAGGGCGTGCTTGGGCTCGGTGAGGATTCGGACCAGGTCCGCCTGATTTAGCTGATGGAGAGCCGCAACGACCGGCAAGCGGCCGATGAACTCGGGGATAAGCCCGTACTCGACGAGGTCCTCCGGCAGCACCTGTTCGAAGAGCTCGCCGGGGTCGTCGTGGGCCTGTTCGGCGATCGCGGCTCCGAACCCGATCCCCTTGTGGTCGACCCGCCGCTCGATCACCTTCTCCAGTTCGGCGAATGAACCGCCGCAGATGAAGAGGATGTTGGTCGTGTCGATGGTCAGGAATTCCTGGTGGGGGTGCTTGCGGCCGCCCTGGGGCGGGACCGAAGCGGTCGTTCCCTCGAGGATCTTGAGCAGGGCCTGCTGCACCCCTTCGCCCGAGACGTCCCGGGTGAGGGACGGATTGTCGGCCTTGCGGGTGATCTTGT
>JAGQUR010000089.1 GCA_020438395.1 Solirubrobacterales bacterium
TCCCCGCAGCCGTCCGACCCACAAAGGCAATTGTAGCGGCGTGTTCCGGGTCAGCAGACTGGATTGAAAGGCGCTGCAATGGCGAACTCGCAGTTCATAAAGAGTGTGCGTAAGTCACAGAGCGAAATGTGCATGCTCCTTGAGCGTTTGCTAATGTTCGCTCACCTTCTGCTGAATCTCCGCCTCAAGATCGCGGAGAACGGGGGACCCAAAGGACAACGGTCCAGGGGCGAATCACTGGCATCTGCCAGGTAGCGCTGCTCTTTCAGCGCGAGCCCGACAGCTAACCCCGCAAGCCTTACGAAAGAGAGAAGAAGGAATGGTTCGCAGCTTCCGGCTGGGAAAACTGAATATCGCGGTCGCCGCCCTGCTCATCCTGGGGCTGGCCCTGGTCACGCTGCTGTTCGGCGGACACAAGGACACCGCCGCGGCAGCTTCCGGCGGTATCGCGCTTTCTTCCCCGAGCAAGAGCACCAGCAACAGCTCGGGGAGCAAGGCCGTGAAGGGCACCCGCTTTGGTGCCCGCACCCTCCGGCAGGGCATGACCGGCGCCGACGTGAAAGTGCTGAAGAGCATCGTCCGGTCCAAGCGGCTTCTTTCCGGCGCGCTCAACACGACCTTCGACCGGCCGACCACCAGCGCCGTCCGTCGTTTCCAGGGGTCGGCGAACATGAACACGAGCGGCGTCGTGAACAAGACCACCGCCCGCAAGATGATCGGTTCGCTCCGGACCTCGGAAGCCTCCTGGTACGGACCGGGGCTCTGGGGCAACGGCACCGCCTGCGGCAAGGTGACGCTGCGTCCCAACACGATCGGCCTTGCCAACAAGAACCTTCCCTGCGGAACCCGCGTGCTGATCGGATACCGCGGCAAGTTCGTGATCGCCCCGGTGATTGACCGCGGCCCGTACATCGCCGGACGCACCTGGGATCTCACCAAGGCCGCCTCCGACGCGATCGGCCTTACCGGCGCCGGCGTCGGCCGGGTCAGGCACGCCGTCCTCAGCCGCGGCAAGTAGTCAGGACCTCGCCGCCTTCGGTTGTTCGCTCTGAGCCGGGCAGGCTTTTCGCACTGCCGGCCGGGTAACCGGGCCGCGACGGTTTCTTTGCAGGGAAAAACCGATCCATCGCGGGTTTTCGGCTGTTTGTACCGTGACCCGCCGCGCCATCAAGGAATTCGCGCCGCGAGACTTAACACAAGGAGCTAGTGAAACTGATGTCAGCAAACACCTCTCCGGCCTTCGGCCGCCGGACCCAGCTTGCCGCCGCCCTCGCCGGGTTCGTCGCCCTGTTGGCCGGCCTCGCCATCATGGCTGGTCCGGGCAACCAGGCCGATGCCGCCCCGGGCAAGGCCGTCTACCTCGGCAAGGCGAGCGCCAAGCGCATCCCGCTCTGCCCCCAGCGCTGTTCCGGACTCGCCATCGTCAGTGGCTTCCAGGCCAAGGCTGGTGGAATCGGTAACGCCTACCGGGTTCCCTACATCGGAAACATCACCCGGTGGCGCATCAAGCTCGGCAAGCCCACGGCGAGCCAGCGCATGTTCTTCCAGGACCGGTTCGGTGCCGTGCCGCAGGCCGCGATCGGCGTGCTGGCCAAGAAGGTGCAGAACGGCAAGATCGTCTACAAGCTCCGCCGCCGCTCCGCCATTCAGAACCTGAACCAGTTCATGGGCAAGACCCACACCTTTGACCTGAAGCAGCCGATCAAGGCGAACAAGGGCGACTACGTGGTGCTGATCGTCCCGACCTGGGCTCCGGCGCTTTCGGTGCCCGAGGCCTGCTCGACGGTCACCGTCAACGGCAAGACGCAGATGAAGAACCCTTCGGTCTGCAAGCAGTTCAACACGAACAACAGCTGGGTTGCCAGCCGCGACCGCAAGACCTGCAATCAGGCCGTGACCATGAAGAACTCGCAGCCGCAGATCGACGTGAACAGTCTCGCGTCGTACGGTTGCCGGTTCAACGGTGCGCTGACCTACGGCGTCCGGGTAGAGAGCCGCTAGCGGCACCACCTTCAGTTTCGAGAGGTACGAAAAAAAGGACGGCCCCGGATCGGGGCCGTCCTTTTGTTAGGGGGAGAGGCTGGTCAGGGGAGAGAGGACAGCCTCGTCCGGGACCTGGGAGAGGGTCCCTTTGGCGTTGATCAGGCGGCGTCGGGCAGAACCCTCGGGGTTGCCTGATCTTTCGGGAGGGCCGCTGCTGCGGCCATCACGCTCTGGAATTCGCCCATCGCCACGTGGGCGAGGGCCTCAAGGATCTGCTCGTCGTCCCATCCGGCCTCGCGGGCTTCCTCGTGGAGGTAGATCGGCGGATCACCTTCCGCCTCGAGGGCGGCCTTGAGATAGGTGAGGAGCGCC
Source organism: Solirubrobacterales bacterium (assembly GCA_020438395.1). Classification (GTDB taxonomy): domain Bacteria; phylum Actinomycetota; class Thermoleophilia; order Solirubrobacterales; family 70-9; genus 67-14. The sequence continues at coordinate 2,356 of JAGQUR010000089.1, forward strand.
TGCTCGCGCGGGTCGGAAGAAGCGAAGCTGCGGGCCCTCGAGACTTCGTCGAGGCCGAGCCCGGCGTTGCGCGCCGTCTTCGCGTACTGGACCACGCTGTAGGCGTCGCCGCGGTGCTCGGCCACGGCAAGGGCGATCCTGTGGCGGGTGGCCTGGGGCAACTCGCCCTGCTGCAGTTCGGCCCGCATCCTGGTGTAGGCGCGGAGCACGGCCGGTGAGCCGGCGAGGACGCCGACCAGCTTGTTCACCTGGCGGCCACCCACCTGGATGCTCTTGAGGATTGGCGCGCTCTCTTCGGGAGCGGTCAGTTCGTCGTGGATATGGAATCGGCTGACTTCTGTCTTTACGGTCACGATGTCACGCTTCCCAGTGTTTCTTGAAGTGAGGGCCCGCAAACGCCTTTATCTGTCGTTTAGCGGGCCATTACTTTACTTTTAGCTAGTTACTTACCGCAAGTAAGTTATACCCCCTGCGGCGGCGTCTTGCAAGCCCCTTCGCGTATCGTTTCGGCCTGAGGTACCTCGATCCCGGCTCGCAAGCCATTTATTTCGCCCCTCCAAGGAGTCCGATGGCAGTACAGACCAATACCCCGGAAGACGTCTTCGAAGCAGTCAAGGAACACGACGTCCGTTTCGTTCGACTCTGGTTCACCGACGTCCTGGGGCACCTGAAGAGCTTTTCGATTAATTCGAGCGAACTCGAGCGAGCCTTCGAGCAGGGGATCGGATTCGACGGGGCATCCCTGACCGGTTTCAACCCGGTCGAGGAGTCCGACATGGTCGCCCGGCCTGACGCTTCCACCTTCAGCCTGATTCCCTGGCGGCCGGGGGGCACGGACGCGGTTGCCCGTATGTTCTGTGACATCGAGGTTCCCGGTGGCCTCGCCTACGAAGGCGATCCCCGCTGGGTGCTGAAGCGCGCCCTGGTCCGGGCCTCGGACCTCGGCTTCGACGATTACCTTGTCGCGCCCGAACTCGAATTCTTCTACTTCCGCTCGGCGCGTCCCGCGGGCGGGGTGCCCGAGGTGCTCGACGAGGGCGGCTACTTCGACCTCACGACACTTGACGCCGGCTCGGATGTGCGTCGCGAGACCGTCCTCGCCCTCGAGCAGATGGGTGTCCACGTCGCCTCGACCCATCACGAGGCGGGGCCCTCACAGCACGAGCTCGACCTCAAGCCGGCCGGCGCCCTGACCACCGCCGATGACGTCATGACGACCCGGATCGTGGTCAAGGAGTACGCGGTCCAGCAGAACTGGCACGCGACCTTCATGCCGAAGCCGATCGGCGGGGCCAACGGGTCCGGCATGCACCTTCATCAGACCCTGCTCAAAGATGGGGCCAACGCTTTCTTCGACGAAAGCAAGCCAGGGGCGCTTTCGCAGACGGCGAAGGCGTTCATCGCCGGCCAGCTCCGGCACGCCCGCGAGATCGCGCCGCTGTACGCCCAGTGGGTCAACTCCTACAAGCGGCTGGTTCCGGGGTTCGAAGCGCCGGTCTACCTGTCGTGGTCCAGGCGCAACCGTTCCTCCCTGATCCGGGTTCCCCAGCCCAACGGCGGCGAGCCGGAAGGCGCCAACGTCGAGATCCGCTGTCCCGACCCTGCCTGCAACCCCTACCTCTGTCTGGCCGGAATGCTTCAGGCCGGCCTGGAAGGAATCGAAAAGGGCTACGAACTGCCGGAGCCGATGGACGAGAACCTCTACCACCTCGGGCCCGATGACCTGGCCCAGCGTGGCATCGAGCAGCTGCCGGCCACGCTTGGCGAGTCGATCGAGCTGGCCGCCGACTCGGAGCTGGTGCTGCGCACCCTCGGAGAACACACCTTCCGGCGCTTCATCGAACTGAAACGCCAGGAATGGGACGCCTACCGCGTCCAGGTGACCCCCTTCGAGGTCGAGAGCTTCCTGCCGGTCCTCTAGCTGCGGAAGCTCTTCAGCTTCCCGGTAACGGCGGTCTTCGCGTTGAAGGCACCAGCCATCGCGCGGTCGGTGAACGACCCCTTGGGGGGTACTGCACCGAGCTGACGGGCCATGTCCAACCCGTTGAGGATGGCCGTGATGTGCACGAGCCTGCCGTCCTCCAGGGTGAGCAGGTCCACGCCCTCGATGTCGATCGTCGCTCCATTGGGCCGGAATCCCTCGAAGATCCCTTCGCCGTCGAAGGTCCCCGTCGCCTGCCAGTGGACCGAGGCCTTCTCACCCTCGGCGACGATGTCTTTCGCCTCGAGCCTGAAGTCCGGAAAGCAGCTGAACAGGTTCCCGAACCAGGACCGGTAGTCCTCCGGCGCCCGGAGCTCGTCCATGCCGACGAAGTTGGCCCGGCTTCCGGGTTTCCATGCCGCGATCATCCCGTCGATGTCCTGGTTGGCCACGCATTCGAAGTACCGGGCAGCGATTTCACTGGTCGAGGGCATCGAGTTCCTTTCC
>JAGQUR010000090.1:0-20907 GCA_020438395.1 Solirubrobacterales bacterium
CGAGGTCTTTTTCGGAATCGGCCACGACGATCTCGATCTTGAGCTTCGGACGGACGTTGACCGTGACTGTCGATCCCCGATAGGTCTCGACAATCCCCTTCTGTCGTCCCGAACCCTTTGCTTCCAGGATCGACATCGAAGGGATTCCCTTCTCGAGGAGGTCCGTCCGGATCGGCTCGAACGCCTCGTGACGAATGAATGCTTCGATCTTCTTCATCTGAGCATCTCCTCCTTGTTAGGCCTGGGTGGGCGTGTCAGCCGACGATGCGACCGGCGTACCGGCCATCGACGGGGTGTACTCGCCAACCGGCAGTTCCGGCTGCGGAATGAAGGCCTCCGGGTACCCGTACATGCCGTGAGAGGCGATGTCGAGTCCGGCGTCTTCTTCCGATTCCGTGACCCTGAGGCCGACGGTTGCCTTGATGATCGCGAACAGTGCGTACGACGTGACGAACACGAAGGTGAATGTCGCGACCACAGCCAGTGCCTGAACACCGAGCTGGCCGAGCGTCGAGCCAAAGTCCGCGTCACCGAAGATCCCGTACCAGATGCCCGGTGCGGAAATGGTGAGGCGCGGCGAGGCGAAGATGCCGACTGCCAGGGTGCCCCAGATACCGGCCAGACCGTGTGCCGAGAGGGCACCGATCGGATCGTCGAGGTACTTCTCGATCGTCAGGACTCCGAAGACCACGACGCCACCGGCGATGAAGCCGATGATCGGGGCCGTCCAGGTCTCGACGAAACCACAGGGAGCGGTGATGGCGACCAGGCCGGCGATAGCGCCGTTGCCCGCCATACCGACGTCGAGCGACTTCGTCTTCATGTAGGTGAAGATGACTGCGCCCAGGACGCCTGCCGCAGCTGCGATCTGGGTGTTCCACATGACCTCGCCGAAGAAGGTGAGATCTGTGCCCAGGGTCGAGCCGCCGTTGAATCCGAACCAGCCGATCCACAGGATGATCACGCCGAGGCCGACCAGTGGCATCGAGTGACCGGGGATCGCCCGTGGCGAACCGTCGGATGCGTACTTGCCCTTTCGAGCACCGAGCAGGAGCAGCGCGGCGAAACCGCCGACGGCGCCTGTGAGGTGGACGACTGACGAACCTGCGAAGTCCATCACGGACTTGCCACCGACGTCGGTGAGCAGGCCGCCGCCCCAGACGGAGTGACCGACCATCGGGTAGATGATCGCTCCGAACACGGCAGCGTAGATGATGTAAGGGGCGAACTTGATTCGCTCCAGCGTGGTGCCCCAGACGATCGCAAGAGAGACCGCGCAGAACGCGAAGCTGTAGAGCATGTACATGACCGCGCTCGAATCGACCGCAGTCAGTGCGCCGGTACCGTCATCGACTTCGGAACCGAAGTGGTAGAAGAACCCGTGGGTTCCGATGAAGTCGTTGCCGTAACCGATGATCGCTGCGCCTACCGCCCAGAAGGCGATTGTGCAGACCGAGAAGTTGACGAAGATCTTCATCACTCCGGCGCCTGCGTTCTTCATCCGGGAGAAGCCAATCTCCAGGAACATGAAGCCGCACTGCATAAGCAGCACGAGCACACAGGCGAGCGCGATGAAGGTTCCGTTCAACTCGGCCGACTTGGCCTCGAGATCGGCCGCCACATCTGCCGACGCGATGCTGGGCACCAAAAGGGCCGCCGCAGCAACCGCGAGAGCGGATATGCCGAGTTTCTTGACACTCATACGAGTAATTTCCTCCTGTTTCCGCTGGGCCCAAACCCACCGGTCGCGATTAGCGTTTAGCTGACCGGACAAATCTAGGAAGCGGGGCCAAGCCGAATTTTGGCCACTCGGAGGAAATGACCCCGGACCCCTTGTTCGATTGTCAAAGTGGCTTCAGACCGGCTCTTTGACGCGCCGCTCGGGCCCTGAAACCCCTTGTTCAAGGGGTTCTGTGCCGTCAGGAGTTCCTGAGTCGGGGGGAGTGGAATCGGACTTTCGGGCCATTTCAGACTCGTATTGCTCCCGCTGTATACGCACCTGCCGCTTTGAGTACCAGCCGGCGGCCCAATAGCTCCCGATCACGAATACCAGAGCCAGGACCTGGGCGAGCAGGGTTTCAACCGAGGGATGTATCCCCAGCCAGGTGCCCATCCAGAGGGGAATGTCGACATCGATCGGATGAATGGGGAACCAGCCGACGCCCTGAAGGGTCCGGACCGTGTTGCCGACCATGGTGAACAGAACCAGGGCGATCAGGACCCCGGTCACGATCAGCATCTTCTTGTAGGGGAGCTTCCTTTCCGCCTTGAAGGTGAGGAACCCGACGATTCCGGTGCCGGCCAGGCCCAGCCCGACCCCGGCCGCGACCACACCCACCCCTGAGGAGAGCTGCAAGGCCTGGAGGAAGAGCACCGTTTCCATGCCTTCGCGGAAGACCGAGGTGAAACCGAGAACGTAGAGGCCGGCGATGGTTGCGGTGCCGGCCGCCGCGCCCAGGGCGACGTCACCGGTCAGGGCCTTGCCCCGCTTGCGGTGGGTGGCGATCCACTCGGTCCAGTACACCCGGTGGAAGAACCAGTTGAGGACCACCACCAGCACCCCGATCGCGACCACCCCGACGACCGCTTCCACTTTTTCGCCATACGCGGCAAGGGATCCCAGCAGGGCTACCGCCAGGATGAATCCGAAGAGCGAGGCCGGCAGGGCGAGCAGCGCCCCTCGGTAGATCGGCTTCCTGAGTGCAGCCCGTGCCCCGAGCATCGAAGCGGTGATTGCGGCGATGATCAGGATCGCCTCGAGGCCCTCCCGGAAGACGATCAGGGCGGCGTTGGTGATCGCGGTCGCATCCGAAACCCCTTCCCCGGTCTTTTCGCGGGCTTCCTTCAGGGCTTCATCCAATTCCAGGGTGGTGTCACGGACCTCCGAGGTCGGGGCCCCGTCGGAAACCAGGGTGGCGAGCCCCGGAACACCGCGGGCGCCGTACCAGAAGAGGCCTTCGATCTCGGTCACCAGCTGGGGGTCGAAGGCGTTCAGTTTCAGCTCCGGCCCGAACTCGAAGAAGGCGTAGGCCGAAAGCCGGGCCTGCTCGGCGAGGTTCTTCTGTCCGGCGCTGATCGCGGCGGTCATCTGGTCGACGCTGATGTCGACCAGGTCATAGTCGGCTTCGTCGCTGGACTCCTTCCACTCGTCGGGGAAGATCCCGTCGAGGCGGTCGGAAAGCCGGTTGTGGACCGCGTTGACCCGGTCGAGGCTGACCACATTGGTCCGTTCGTTGGCGTCGTTGACGTACCTGTTAAGTAGTGCGAGGTCACGCTCGATTGCCGCCACGCCCTGCGGGTCCCGCTCCAGCAGGTCCGACTTGAGGTCGTTGAAGGCCTGTTCCACCCCGTCGTCGAAGGCCGTCGCCTCCTGAAGTTCAAAGGGGATGGTGATTCGCCCGTTGTCCGTGCCGTGGTCATATTCCTTCGGGATCAGGTCGAGGAAACGGGTCAGCTGGGCGGCCCGGCGGGCCTGCTCGGCGGTGGTGAACGGAGCTGCCGTGAAGCCGTCGAGGTCATTGGTGGTCAGGCGATCGGCTCTCCGGAATGCCCGCAGGTCCGAAGCCGCGCCGGCGACGGCCAGTTGCCGGAACTCGCGACCCGTCCTCCGGGCAGCTTCGGCACCACGCTGCTCCCGATACTCGCCGGCAAGGATCTGCCAGTAGCCATCGACGATCGCAGTGGTCTCCGCCAGCCTTTCCGGGAAGCGGCGGTCGGCCGCCTTCTCTGCCTCCGCCCGGTTGGTGCCGAGACGGGACTGATAGGTGTCGAGCAGGTCCTTGCGCACCTGGAGTACCGCCTCCCGCGAAGTCGTCTCCCCTTCCTCCAGCGCGATCAGGGCGCCGGTTGCAGCCGTTCCCACCCTGGTGAACCTCGTGCTCTGGCGGAAGTCCCTGATCTGCATCCATTCCCGGGCCGCCGCGGGCCGGTCGGCCGCGGTCAGGTCGATTGCGCGGTGGAAGGCACCACGACGAAGTGATGCGGTGATCGTGCCCCGGGCGGCGGCGAGTTCGACCGAGTCACCGCTGGCGACCGCACGACCGGCGCGGGCGAGTTGCCGCTCGACCTGTTTCAGCTCTGCCGGAGCGCTGGCCGCGAGCCCGGAACGGAGCGGACCGGAAAGCGAGCGCTTCGCCTGGTTGATCGAGCCCCCGGAGGGGTCACGCAGGATCAGGTCGGTCTGGGCGTCAAAGAGGCTGGTGGTGATCTGGTCGGCGGATCGCCAGGGCGGAATCTGGCCTTCGTCGGCGTCGGCCGGACCGGCGGCAATCATGAGTGCGGCCGTCGCGGCGATCGCCGCGACGGCCGCGATGACGCGACTTCTGGCAGAACCTGAATTGGTCGAAGCCGACGTCAACTTGTGATCAGCTCTCCTGGATCTCGATGTCGAGGTCCTTGGCGGCCTGGGTCACCTGCCCGGCGATCCGTTCCGCCCGGGCCTGCATCTCGGCCCCGAGCAGGTCTGCCTGGCGCGGCGTGAACTTCTGGCCTGCCGCCTCGCGGTCACGCAGGTCTTCCGAGGTCGAAAGCAGCTTCGAGAGCTCCGACGCCGTCTGCTCGGCCTGGTCGGGGTTCTTCGCGGCGATCAGCGGCTCGATCTCGTCATAGGTGAAGTCGATTCCGGTGAGGATGTCGGCGATGTCGGAAAGCCGGGAGGTGGCGACGAAACCCTGCTCGGACTGTTCGCCGGCCCCGGCGACGAAAGCGGAAAGTTTCCACTGCTCGAAGTACTCGCTCATGGTCGGGGTCATGACCGTGATCGCCGTGAACGCGTCGGACGGCGTGATGACTATCTCGTCGGCGTCCTTGTTGAGGTCCTTTGCCTGGCTGTCCATCTCGTCGACCGAAGCCTTGAAGATGTTGGCATCGGGCAGACCCTCCCCGAACTCGACCTTGCCGTTGCAGTTGACGTCGGGCTCCACGCCCTTGACAGTGAGGTCGTCGTTGGTCCCGTAGAGCGAGGTCTCGATCAGGAAGAAGAGATTCCCCGGCTGCTTCATCACCTTGCCGTCCGGAAGGGTCAGGTTGAAGGAGACCGCGTTCTCCGGATCGGACGCATCGGAGCCCGCGTCGAGATCCGTGTCGTACTGGGCGGTACGGGGAATACCGGCGACTATGCCTTCCATTTCCTCGTAGGCCGGGTTGGCCTTGACAAAGGCGTTCTTGGCGTCGGTCAGGGTCGCGTTCACCGCCTTGCAGTCGGACTTGAGGAGCTTCGCGTAATTGAACCCGCTGGCCTTCGCAAGGTCGTAGTAGGCATCGCCGGCCGTCTTCATGGCGGCCGTCCGGTTGACCAGGTCCGAAGTGTGTTCGGTCAGGTAGGACTTCACGGCGGTAAGGCCGGCGTCCGGCTGATCCGGATCGGACCCCGAATCATCGCCGCCGCAGCCCGTGAGAAGAGTTGCCGCAAGGGCCGGGATGGCGAGCAGCGACAAAGCGGGCCTGGCGAACTTCCTGGTCAACGGATACCTCAGTTCTGTACTGGCGGGGCTTCAGGAAAAGACCCCCGGGACGAATACTTTGGGTACCCTAACTCAATCCGCAGGGAATTGATCGGAGATGGTTCGGCAGCCCTAAAGAAAGGCGGGTCCGCGCTTGACCAGGCCGCGGTAAAGCGCCTCCTGGATCTGCTCCCGGACCTGCTCCGTGAGGTCGAAGACGAGCGAACGGTCCTCGCTTGAGCCCGGCCCGTACCCGGAAAGGTCGATCGGCTCGAGAAACTCGATCCGCCACCTCGAAGGCAGCGGAAGCAGGCCCAACGGCCCCAGCCAGGGAAAAGTCGGCGTGATCGGGACGTAGGGCGAACCGATCGCCCGGGCCAGAGGCTTCGACTCCCCGATCTTGGGATAGATCTCCTCCGCGCCGACGACCGCGACGGGCACGATCGGGCTTCCGGTCTCGAGAGCCACCTCGATGAAGCCGCCCCTTCCGAATCGCTGCAACCGGTAGCGGTCGGCGAAGCCCTTGCCGAAGCCCTTCTGACCCTCCGGAAAGACCATGACCGGCTGATCCTCGTTCAGCAGCCGACCAAGATTGGCCGGGTTGGCCGCGACCCCGCCGAGCCGCCTCAGGATGTAGCTCACAAAAGGAAGGTCAAATGCCCAGTTCAGGACCATCGCCCTGACCCAGCGGGGCAGCGGATGCTCCTTCTGTATGGCGGTGGCGATCATCGCGCCGTCGAAGGGGAAGATCGCACCCGAGTGATTGGCCACCAGCAGTGCCCGGCCGTGACCGGGAACGTTGGCCGCGCCTTCGACCTTCACCCTCCACCAGGTCGAGTAGAGAAACTCGAAGATCGGGAAAACCGCCTCGGTGAACTCTTCGTCGAACCCCCAGGCATCCTCGTGGTATTCCCCGGCGAGGCGCCGGAGGATCAGGTCCGAAGTCGACTGGACCGTGGAGGCCCACTCGAGAACGGCTTCCGGCGACGGGGCGACGGGACGGCTCACCTGGACACGCTCCTCACGGGGGAACCCGGATGGGGAGAGGGAAACAGGGCCTGAATTCCCTGGGAGGTGCGGGCGAAATCCCGGGCCGTCCCCTCGGAATCGAAGGCCAGCTCGTAACCGATCTCCTCTCGCAACCGCCGGTTGTCACAACCGCGGCCGTAGCGGAGCAGGAGCTCGCCATCACGGTAGAGGTCGGCGCTGCCCAGGTAATTGCCGATGCGGCGATTGATCACACTGACCAGTACGGGCGGCACACCGACCGCGGGCTTGCCGCAGAGCCGGAGCAGGCGGCTCAGCGAGATCGCGCCGTCGGGTGCGACGTTCACCGCCCCCCTGACCGGATTCATGGTTGCGGCAGCGAGAGCTCCGGTCGCGTCGTCGACATGGAGCAGCTGGAGACGCGGGTCGAAACCCATGCGGGTCGGCACCACAGGCAGGTTGAGATAGCGGTTGAAGGGCGTGTCGAGCCCCGGACCGACCTCGACCCCGAAGCGCAGCATGCAGCAGGTGATCTCCGGACGCCGCCTGGCGAAGTTGTCGAAGTACCCCTCGAGCTCCCCGATGTCGCGCTGGAACCTGGTGACCAGGGGGAACCGGCGGGCCATGTCCTCGGTGAAGAAGGCGGGTGCCCCGGGGGCGGAGCCGTAGATCGCCGCCGAGCCGCGGACGATCAGCGCCTCGAGCCCGGGGGTCTTCTCGCAGGCGGCCAGGAGCTGAAGGGTGCCGATCACGTTGATGTCATGGAGGGCCCGCGAAGGCCTGCCCTTTTCCGGGTACCAGACGATCCCGCAATGGACCAGAACGTCCGGCTCCAGCGCAGGAAGGATTCGCGAAATGACCGGATTGCGGATGTCGGCCTCGACGAATTCCGTCCGGCCGAGGTCGGCCTTTGGCCGGGTGGAATCGATGCCGATGATCTCGCCGACACCGGACCGCCGCTGCAGGGTGCGGGCCAGTTCGGATCCCCAGCGGGTGGAAACCCCGGCTATGACGATTCGCTTGTCGGTCAAGCCGGCCTCAGCTTCAAGTCTAACCCTCAGGTTGAGATTTAGACTTGCGCTCTAATTCGGCTACACGACTGGAAATCTCTTCGATTCTTTCTTCCAGTTGATGCATCTCGTCGCGACTCACCAGACGCATCCCGTCCAGGGTTCCCCGGGCGTCCGATCCCCTCCGGGTCACCTCGTCAACCAGCCCCTGGGCCCGGTTCCGGGTCTTCTCGGTCAGATCCTGGGCCTGGGCCCGGGTTCTTTCGGTCGCTGCGAAGGCACCTTCGATCGCTTCCTTGAGGCCGTCCGGCATTCCTCGCCCTGATGACTTGTCCGATCCGCTTTCTGCCATGGGTCTAGTCTACTTTCAATCCCGCCCCTCAATTCGATCCGGGCCTTTCTCCGGAGCCGCCAATGCCAGTCAAGATGAACCCGATCGAACCTGCTGCCGGTGATGCGATCCTGGTCGGCGACCCGCGCCGCGCCTTCGCCCTGGCCCAGGAGCTGACCGTGCAGCCGAAGATGAGCCACCAGTCGCGAGGGCTCTGGGGATACGTGGGCATCACCTCCGGCGGCCGGCGTCTTACGGTCCAGTCCACGGGATCGGGAGGCCCCAGCGCCATCCCCGTGATCGGGGATCTGGCTGCGGAAGGTGTCGGAAGGATGGTCCGGCTGGGCACCTGCCTCGCGACCGATCCGGACCTGCGGGCCGGAACCATGATCCTCGTCGAGCGCGCGGTCATCGCCGACGGGGCCGGCCGGGCATTGAGCGGAAATGATGATTTTGCCAGTCCCGACCGCCGGCTCCACACCGCCCTCGACGGGCTCGGCCGCGACGGGACCGTCTCCAGCCATGACCTGGTCGAGCGATACGAACCGGAAGACCGTCACGCGCCGGAGGGCGGACCGGCGATCGCCAGGGACCTCCAGACGGCGGCGACCCTTGCCATGTGCCGCCGGCTCGATATTCCTGCTGCGGCGATGCTGATCGTGGCCGAGGATCGCGCCGGCGAGCGTCTCGGCGAGGAGGATCTCTGGGAACTCTTCCGTTCGGCCGGCCGGGCGCTACTCAGCCGTTTGGACCGACTGGACCCTAACCCTCAAGTAGAGGTTTAGATTAGCGCCTTTTCTTGCGCCCGATGTCGTTCAGCTCGGACCTGAGCTCCCGAATCTGGTCAAGCGCAGCGTCGAGCCGGTCCTCGGTCTCCTCCAGACGGTCGGAAAGCACCCGGACCCGCCTCTCGAGGCGCTCTGCCTCGTCCTGGGAGGAGACCCCCATCGCGCCCATCGCGGCGCGCTGGGCGTCCGCCGCCCGGTCTCTGGCAGCCACTGCCGCCGACACGGCCTGGCCGAAGGCGGGACTGCCGATCAGGGCCTGCGCCAGGTCGGCGGCGGCCTTCTCCCCCTTCGACTGGACACGGTCTCTGATTCCGTCGTTGCCTTCGCTTTCAGCGGTCATGGCACGATCTTAAAGGGCGCCTCGAAGGAAGTGTCAAGGTGCTGGCGAAACCCGTTGCGATACGGTTCCCCTGCCGCGTCACGGGAGGGCGTCGGCCGCGTCTGTTTTAGTTGGGAAGCCAAAGGTGGACCAGGGTTCAATGACCACACGCCGCAACGCGTCGACCGCCATTTTCGCGGTCCTCTTTTTCGTGCTGTTTTTCGGCTCCCTGACTTGGTTTGCGGCTGGCTCCTCGTCAGCAGCGACCACCCCGGTGCCCTGTGCTCCGGGAGCGGCGAGCTGCCTCGCATCGGTTGACGGCAAGCCCGCGCCCGCTGCCACCGACCTGCCGACCGCTCCCTCGACCACGACCCCGACCACCGATCCGGCAAGCACCGGCGGCGACACAACCAGTGGCAACAGCACCCCGGTCACCGGCGACGGAACCGGCGGCGCCGTACCCGGCCAGACCGGCGGAACGGGCACCGGCGGCAACGGTGTGACCAACCCCGACGGCAGCACCCAGGACATAACCCCCGGCGGCAGCGAGCCGGACTTCGTCGAAGAGGATCCGAACCTGAACGGAGGGGTCGGGCCCGGCAGCAACGTGGACACCGGCCCGACCACCTCGGATGTCCTGACCGTTCCCAACTTCGTCATCGACCAGTTCGAGATCCCGCCGTTCCTGCTCCCGATCTACCAGGCCTGTGGCAGCCAGTACGGGATCCCGTGGTACGTGCTCGCCTCAATCAACCGGACCGAGACCTACTTCGGCACCAACGTCGCCACCTCCTCCGCCGGCGCCAACGGCTGGATGGCCTTCATGCCCGCCTCCTGGGCAGAGTGGGGCGTCGACGCCAACGGCGACAAGGTCCGCGACCCGTACAACCCGGTCGACGCGATCTGCTCCGCGGCCAACTACCTCAAGTACTTCGGCTACGAGAAGAGCCCCTACGACGCGATCTTCGCTTACAACCACGCCGACTGGTACGTCCAGCTGATCTTCAAGTACGCCAAGGTCTACGCCCAGATCCCGCCCGAGGTGATCAGCGCGCTGACCGGCCTCACCGAGGGCGCCCGCTTCCCGGTTGCCGCGGCAGACGCTTCCTACGAAGGCGAGGTCTCGACTGAAGCCGCGAAGAAGCACGGCACCGCCTCCCAGGACATCCAGTCTTCGGCCGACCGCCGCACCATCGCGATCAGCGCCTCCGGCGGCTCGCCGGTGATCGCGGTCAACGACGGTGTGATCTCCGACATCGACCAGGAGACCGGGACCGTCGTGCTCGAGGACGCCTACGGCAACCGTTACTCCTACGCCGGCCTCGGCTCGGTGTCGACGGTCCACCCGGTACCGCAGCCGGAGCCTTCCTCGCCGATCGCCCCTGACGAATCGGACTCCGCGACGACCACGAGCGGCGACCAGGGCCAGCCCGACCCGGAAGCCGAGATGGGCGAGCAGAAGTCAAAGGCCGAACCGACTCCGGCCGAGCAGGAAGCCCTCGGGTCTAACCCTCAGGCTAAGGATGAGGGTTCATCGAAACCCACGAAGAAGGAACAGCAGGACATCAGCGAAGTGCTGGTCGACCCCAATGCCGCCGATGCGGCGGCGGCCGCCGCCACCGAACAGGCCGCCTCCGGCCAACCGGCCGATCCCGCCGTCACGTCAGCCGACGACCGCCGGGCCGAACAGGACGACGTCCGCCAGGTGCCGGCCGAGGCCGACAACAACACCGAGGACAGCCGGGGCCGGGTCTATGCCAGCCCGCTGCGTCCGAGCAACCAGCACAAGGCCAGCACCGACGGCCAGTCCCTGCAGAACGATGTCCGCCAGGCCGAGGGCGTCGGCATTGACGGCAAGCCGGGCGACTACCTGATCTACGACGGCAGCAAAGCCGGCATCTACCGCTTCGATCCCGACACGACCGAGCTAAGGGAACTGAAGAAGGGATCGCGGGTGATCGCCGGTACCGTGCTCGGGCGGCTCGCCGAGACCCCGGTCGCCTCGGTGAACTTCTCGATCAAGCCCGGTGGCGAAGACACGCCGCAGATCGATCCCAAGCCGTTCCTCGACGGCTGGAAGCTGCTGGCCGAAACGAACATCTACAGCGCCCGCGGCAAGGACCGCTTCTCCAACAAGCTCGGCGTCGGCGGCATCCTGCTGCTCTCCAAGTCGGCGCTGCAGAAGCGGGTCCTCAACGATCCGAAGATGACCTTCACCCAGCAGTGCGACCGTGACTACATCGCCGCCGGCTCGATCGACCGCCGTCTGCTGGCCACCATGGAATTCATCACCTCCCACGGGTACGCGCTCACCATCAGCTCGATGCTCTGCGGCCGCGAGACCTCGATCACCACTTCCGGCAACGTCTCGAACCACACCCACGGCGGTGCCATGGACATCGCGATCATCAACGGTCAGGTCGTGACCCCGGGCACCCAGGGTCCCGGCTCGCTGACCGACCAGGTGGCGCGCCTCGTCCTGACCCTGCAGGGAACCATGGCCCCGGACGAAGTGATCTCGCTGATGGACTACCCGCAGCAGGCCGGCTTCGCGATGAGTGACCACGGCGATCACCTCCACGTCGGCTTCGGAGTTGCCGGCACCGACGCGACCGGCGGCTCGATCGGCTCCACCCTCGGGGCCGAGCAGTGGCAGGAGCTGACCGACCGTCTCGGCCAGATCACCAATCCGGAAGTCCCGACCACGCCTTCCGACCAAGCAATCCCGGTCGAGCAGTCCGGCAAGAACCCGGACCAGGACAATTAGCAGCCTTTTCGGTTTCGTCCAGTTCGAACTGGCCGGCAGCCTGCCGCTCGACGACGGCCGCTACCTGGTCCGCTCCGGCAAGGCCGAACGGGTACTGGTCACCGAGACCGAGGGTGCCCTGCCCCCGGCCAGGCGCCGCCGGCGCCGGCCCCGCAAGGCGACCCGCACCGACGCCCCGGTGAGCGTTTCGGTCTCGGTGGTCACCGTGATCCGGACCGAACAGGCATTCGACGATGACCGGGATGCCGAGGCATGGCTCGATCGCCTCGATGACTCCGACTTCACCGGGGAATTGCTGGACGACGCGTTGGCCACCCTGGACCGCGTCCGGGCCGCCAACGCCTCCTCATCGGGAATCCCTTTCGGCACCCCGACCGAGCCGGCCTCGGTCCTGACAGCGCGAATCGGCTACGGGGAAGGGGACCAGGTGGCTTCCGGTCGTTACCTGGAAGCGCTGGACGTCGATGCGAGGGGCGGAACCGGTGAAAGCCGCCGGGAGCGCCTGACCCGGACCGGCTCGTCGGGCCGCACTGCGGCGATCCTCGGCGGCCGCGAGAAATCCGCCGCCTGCGAGGTGCTCATCCCGAGAATCCGGCTGGACCTGGATACAGGCAACGAATCCGCCGCCCGGCTATCGATCGCAGCGGCGGTCGGGGCGACGATCGCCGAACTCGAGTTCGCCCTCGAGGACGAAGGGCACGAGAAGGATCTTGACCGTCTCGAATCGATGCTCGCCGACCTGGGCGAAATTTCCGGCCGGGCCGAGCAGGGAGATTCAGGGCCCGGTGATCTGGAACGGGTCGAGGCGGCGCTCGAGGTGGCCGAGCGGGTGATCCGCCGACGGCGGATTCTCGAGCAGTAGCTCCCGGAGAGGTATTCGCCTGCCCCGGTCCCGGTCTCTGCCGCGGTCCCCGGGCAGGTCAGCGCGATTCGACGCCCAGCGCGTGCAGGACCGACTCCGATTCCAGGCTGGAGGCGATCAGGTCCGCCTGCGACAGCTCCACGCCGGGAACCGAGGGGATGCCGATCACGTAGAGGCCGGCCGCAACCGCCGCCGTCACCCCTGAGGGGGAATCCTCGAGCACGATCACCCGCCTGCCCGGTTCGACCCCGAGCTGGCTGCAGGCTTCGAGGTAGGCATCGGGAGCCGGCTTCGCCTCCGGGACCTCGTGTCCGCTGACCACCGCCTCGAAGGGCATCCCGGTTCCGGCGACCTCATGGGAACGCTCGATGAAGCGCCGGGGCGAGTTCGAGACCAGGGCGATCGGTACTCCGGCCAGCCGCAGGATCTCGATCAGCTCCCGTGCCCCGACCATCGCGTCAACTCCGCCCTCGAGCTCGGCCAGGACGAGATCATTCAGCTCGTCCATGAGCTCGGCTTCGCGGCCGGGCTCGTTCAGGAAGCGGGCCAGTTTGCGCCCGGCGATTTCCGCCGAAGAACCGACCAGGCTCCGCTTGTGGTCGATCGTGAACTGCATGCCGCGGACCTGGAAGAGCTTCTGTTCGGCACGGCTCCAGACCGCTTCGGTATCGAGCAGGAGGCCGTCGTTGTCGAAGAGCACCGCTTCGGGATAAGCCATGAGGGGAGCCTATTCACCGGGAGGAGGCAGCGATTCGCCGGCCCGGTCTGGAATATTTCAGGTTTGATCCGATACCACGAGGCGATTTTCGGGTTACAGACAGGCATGCACGATTTCGAAGTCGAGACTGGGGAACGCCGGCCAATCCAGCCGGCGGAGGGAGCTGGTGATTCACCGGCGTTCCGGTCGCTGCTTGCGCTCTTCGCATCTGGTCTGGCCTTCTTCATGATCTGCGCCGGGATGCCCTCGCTTCCGGGCGCAGCAGGGGCAACCGGGACGACTGACCCGCAGGCCCCGCCGATGATCCTTCCTGCCGATGCCGGAGCGAGCTCCGGTGCGGCCGGCGCGGACAGCGCGGGTTGGATCGTCGGGGGAGTTCCGGGACGACTCACCGCCAGGATCGCCAGCCAGGCCGGGGCGACAGCAATCAATCGCAAGCTCGGCAGCTACCGGATCGCCCGGGACGAGGCCAGGCAACTCGCCGACCAGTTGAAGGGTGCGGGCCGGCTGGTCTACGCGGAGCCCGACGTGGACATCGAACGCGATGGTTACCCGCTTGACCTTTTCTCCGACGATCAGTGGTGGCTCAACCGCATCGTCAGCCCCAGCGACGTGACCCCGCCGACAGTTACCGGCAAGAGCCCGATGATCGCCCTGATCGAAGAATCTCTCGACCCACTGCATCCCGACCTGGTCGGGGCCAACCTGAAGGGCGCCAAGTCACTGGGCCCCGAAGCGGACTGGCATGGCACTGCAATCGCGGGAATCATCGGCTCACCCGGAGAGATGCTGGGAATCCGTGGCGTCTGGCCCGGTGCCCGGATGCGCCTCTTCCCGTCCGGCCTGAGTTGCTCGACGGCTTCCAAGGCGGTCATTAAGGCGGTCAACAATGGTGCCGCCGTGATCAACATGAGCTACACCTTCCCGACCGGAAGCTGCTTCACCCATTTCAAGGCGACCCAGTATGCGGTCCGCAAGGGCGCAGTCCCGGTTGCTGCGGCGGGCAACACGGGGGCGACCGGCAACGCTCCGGCCCGTCCCGCCACCGATCCGCATGTGCTCGCCGTCGGTGCGATCGCAAGGGGCGAGGACGACCCCTCGACCTCGGTGCTGGCTCCGTTCTCCACGACCAATGACGGCGTCGACATCTCCGCACCCGGCGCGGCGGTGCTCGCTCCCTACGAAGAAACTGACTCCACGGCCGGGACCACCGGGGTGAAGCGGACCTGGAAGGAAGTCAGCGGCACCAGTTTCTCGGCTCCGATGGTCTCGGCCGCCGCTGCGTGGCTAAAGCAGGTTCGACCCAACCTGGGCAATCTCCAGATCAGTCGCCTGCTGACCAATGGTGCCACGGACCTCGGTGCTCCGGGGCGCGATCCGGAGTATGGCGAAGGCCTGCTCAGCATCGAGAAGAGCCTGGCCGAGCCGACTCCGCTCCCGGATCCATACGAGCCGAACGACGACATCCGCTGGGCCAACGGCACGATGATCGGGATCAAGTCTCCCTTCCTCTGGCGGACCGGATTCGGCAAGAGAAGAACCGTCACCGCCACCCTCTCCCGGGCCAAGGATCCCGCCGACGTCTACCGCGTGCTGATTCCGGCCCGCCGGCGGATCGTCGTCAACGTCACCCAGCTCGAGGGCGACGTCGTGCTCACCGCCCTCAAGCCCAAGGCCAGGAAGATCTCCAAACCCGGCAAGAACCTGATCGTCCGCTCGAACCGGCCCTACCCGAAGACTGAAGGGATCGTGGTGCGGAACCTGAAGAAGCGTCCCCAGTCGGTCTGGCTCGCCCTGACCCCGTCCAGAAGACAAACTGGCAACGATGCGGCCTACACGATCAAAGTAGCCCGCCGCTGACGACCCTTCGCTGGCGGCCGGACTCCCGGGCGGAGGAGGACAAACCACTCTCCGACTCGGGTCGATACCTCATTGCCGGCCAGTCGCCGGTCGCAGCAACAGTCGAACCGCAAGGCTGAACTGATGCTCGTCGATCTCCTCGGGGTCGCCGATCCGTTCGATGGCCATTCCGTTGGAAAGCGCCAGGAGCCCCACGGCCAGATCATCCGGCGAAGCGGGCAATGAAATCCCGAGCTTCTCCGACTGAACCTGCAGCAGCCTGGCGATCGATGCCCGGGCTGCCCGACGATGGCGGACAAAATCGGCGTGCAGATCGGGATCCCGGACGGCCCGGGACCAGAATTCAATGAAGAGCAGATGCCAGTCGTCCTGCGCTCGCCCCATCTCGGCGAACCTGTCGATCGCCTCGGGCATCGAATCCTGGCTCTCCCGGCCAAGTGATTCGATCAGTTCGAGTCTCTGGTCGATCCGCTTCTTCATCAGGGCAAAGAAGAGCGCGTCCTTGCTCTCGAAGCTCGAATAGACGGCTCCCTTGGTCAGACCGGCGTCCGCAGCCACATCGTCCAGCGACGCCTGGGCGAAACCCTTTTTCGAGAACACCCTGGCCGCGGAGTCAAGGAGGCGGTCTCTTGTCTCGGCCCGGGTCGGCCGGACTCTCTTGCACTCACGAGACATGGAGACATACAATACCCGCTAGTATTCAATACTGATCGGTATGGAAATCTACGGCGAGGAAACGTGCGAGCAATGACAAAGCCGGCCCTGGAGAAAGACGGAAGAGTCCCGGGAAGAGGGCGACTGGAAAATCGTCGGGTCCTGATCCTGGGCGCCGGGCAGCAGGAGTACAACCTGGAGGACCCGCCAGCCGGCAACGGCAGGGCCATCAGCCAGCTGATTGCGCGGGAAGGCGCATCAACGGCACTGGCCGACCTGGACGAGGAAGCGCTGCATGCAACCGCTGAAATGGTCGAAGGCGAGGGCGTGGCCCCGATTGAGTTGGTCGGCGACTTCGCAAACGAGGAGGATCTCGGCCGGGTCGTTTCCGAAGCGGCAGACGACATGAACGGGCTGGACGGCCTGGTCGCCAACGTGGGGATCGTCGGTGGCTGGGGCCTGGAACAGACCGGAGCGGAAGAATGGGACCGGGTCTTCGCGGTGAACGTCCGGGCTCACTACCTGGCCTGCAGGAATGCGCTTCCCCTCATGGACGACGGTTCATCGATCGTTCTGATCTCGTCGATCGCCGCGGAGATGCCAGCCAACCCGGTCGTCGCCTACCACTCTTCGAAGTCGGCGCTGGTCGGACTGGCCCGATGGCTCGCCAAGGAAGTTGCCCCCCGCGGAATCCGGGTCAACATCGTGGTCCCCGGGTTGATCGATACCTCCCTGGGCAGGCTGGCCAGCCAGGCGGTGGAGCACCGGGAGAAGATGCCCGTACCGCTCGGTCGACAGGGCACCGCCTGGGAAGTCGCCTATGCCACGGTCTTCCTCCTCTCGGACGAAGCCAGCTACATAACCGCTCAATCGCTCCTGGTCGACGGCGGACTGGTTGACCTGCGCTGATGGCCCGACTTCCCTACCCCGAGCCAGAGACTCTCCCTCAACAATGCCAGGAGATTCTCGACGCCCTGCCCGATCTCAACATCTTTCACATGCTGGCTCACGCCGAGACGGCGCTCGCTCCGTCGCTCGAGCTCGGGGGCACGATCCTTTCCCGGCTGGAACTGGACCCGGTCTCGCGCGAACTCGTGATCCTGCTCGTCGCGAAGCTCTCGGAAGCCGATTACGAATGGGTTCAACACGTCGGGATAGCCGAAGCGATCGGCATCCCGGGCGAGTCGGTGGCAGCGATAGAGCGAGCCGACTTTGATTCCCCCGCGCTCGACGAACGATCCAGAGCGCTGCTCAGGTTCACGGAACAGGCGACGACCGACCCTCGGGTCAGCAACGAGACCTTCGCGAACCTGAGAGCGCTCTTTTCTCCACGGGAAATCGTGGAGACGCTGATGGTCATCGGCTACTACCTCATGCTGGCCCGGGTCATGACCGTTCTCGACATCGAACTCGACGAAGCGATCGGCAGCCGGGTCATCCGGGAAGCCGAACACAGGCAGCAGCCCTAAACGCGAAAGGGCGGCCCGTGAGGGCCGCCCTTTCGGCATAACAGGCTGAGCAGGGATTCGAACTACTTGCCCTGCCAGTTCGGCTTGCGCTTGCCGAGGAAGGCCGAGATGCCCTCCTTGCCGTCCTCCGAGAAGAAGACCTTGGCGAAACCTTCCTTCTCGGCGTCGATGCCGGCGTCCGGGTCGCCGCCGCGGAAGCTGACCTGCTTGACCTGCTCGATCGCGAGCGGGGCCTGGCCGGCCAGTCGCTTGCCCCAGTTTAGAGCCACGTCGAACAGCTCCTGGTCGGCAACGAGCTCGTTGACGAGGCCGGCCTCGAAGGCATCGATCGAGGAGATCGGATCGCCGACGGTGTTCATCTCCAGGGCCTTGCCCCAACCGACGAGGCGCGGCAGGCGCTGGGTGCCACCGAAGCCGGGGATGATCCCCAGCTTGATCTCCGGCTGGCCGAAGACGGCGGATTCCGCGGCAATGCGGAAGTCACAGGCCATGGCCAGCTCGCAACCGCCGCCGAAGGCAAGCGAGTTGACGGCGGCGATGGTCGCGACACGGCCTTCACCGAAGCTCTTGAGGAGCTCGTGGCCGTTGTTGATCAGCGCGGCCCCACCCTCGGTGTCCATCTGGGTGAAGGCCTTGATGTCCGCTCCGGCCGAGTAGACGATCGGACCGGTCGAGGAGGCGATGATCATGGCGCCGATCCCGGGGTTGGCGTTGACCTTCTCCCAGACCGTGCCGAGGTCTTCGATGACCTGGGGCGAGATCGCGTTCATCGGCGGGTTGGACAGCCAGGCGATCGCGACGTCGCCGCGGGTCTCCAGCTTGACCTTCTCGGGCTGATCACCCTCGTCCGGCTGCGGGTAGGGGTAGAAGCCCTGTCCGGCGGCGAGACCGAGGCGACCCTGGGCGACCAGGCGCTTGAGGGTGACCGGCACCGGGAAGCGCTCGTCACCGTACTTCTCGTTGAACTTCTCGATCCGCTCGAGCGAGACGTCGAGTCCCTCGAGGTCGGCCTTCCAGAACGGCGGGAAGAGCCCCTTCATCGGGTTGAGGCCGGCGCCGTTCATCATGCCCCAGTCGATGTCACGGACGCTGCAGGCGCCTTCCTCGAGGATCAGGCAGGCCTCGACCAGCGACTTGGCCAGGAAGAGTTCGGTCAGCTCCTGTGCGTCCGCGTCGGCGTCACCGGGAACATTCGGCTGGCCGTCCTTGTACATGCCTTCGCCGCCGGTCTTGGCGCCGAGCTTGCCGTCGGCGACCAGCTGCTTCATGCCCTGGTGGACGTAGAAACGCTCGCCGTAGGAGTCGTTGAGGTGCTCGGCGACGTGGTAGACGGTGTCGAGTCCGAGCACGTCGATCAGGATGAACGGCCCCATCGGGGAGACGTTCGCGGCACCGACGCCCTCGTCGATCTTGGCGATCGAGAGGCCGCCTTCTTCCTGGGCGCGCCAGATCTCGCCGACCGCCGAGTTGAGGATGCGGTTGACGACGAAGCCGGGGACCTCGCCGCAGGTGATCGGCGACTTGCCGATGGCCTGGGCAAAGTTCGAGGAGGTCTGGGCGGTCTCGGGAGAGGTGTCGTCCCCAATCACCACCTCGACCAGCGGCATGACCGAGGCCGGGTAGAAGAAGTGGAAGCCGACGACCTTGTCGGGCCGCAGGGTCGCCTCGCCTATTTCCGAGATGGAGAGAGCCGAGGTGTTGGACGAAAGGATCGCGTGTCCGGGCGTGACGGCATCGAGCTCAGCGAAAACTGCCTGCTTGATCTCCATCTTCTCCGGGACGGCCTCGATCACGAAGTCGACGTCACCGAACTCGTCGTAGGTGACGGTGCCGGTCACGTTGGCGAGCACTTCTTCCAGACGGGCATCGGCCTGTTCCTGGGTGATCTTTTCCTTCTTGACCTTGCTGCCGAGCTGGCCTGCGGTGACGTTCCTGACTTCTTCGATCGCGTGATCGACGAACTTCTGGTCGACGTCCTTGATCACTACGGGGATGTCTGCCGCGGCGATCGCCTGGGCGATCTGACCGCCCATGGTGCCGCCGCCGACGACGGCTGCCTTGTGTACGAACATGAGGTTTCTTGGTCCTCCGGGGGCTTGGTGAGTTGAGAGCCTCGCGGGCGTCTGGCCCGCAGCGTTTGCGAGAAGTTGACTCGCGGGTCAATAAGGCTATGGGATTGAGCCTGCTAGCGTGTGTTCCGGTCGTTATCCCGTTCGGATGCGATCGAGGTTCTGTTCCTTCCTGTTTTCGCGCGGTTATCCGGCGTCGGGGTTACCGGATCTCCCCTCACACCCCTCACAGGAAGTTGAAAAGCATGTCCAAGCAGTCTTTTGCCGATCTCGGTGTGTCAAGTGCCGTGGTCAATTCACTAAGCGAACGCGGCATCGAAGCCCCGTTTCCCATCCAGCGTCAGGTCATCGAGGACATCCTCGAGGGCGACGACGTGCTGGTCCAGTCCCCGACCGGCTCGGGCAAGACCCTGGCCTTCGGTGTGCCGCTGGTCGATCTCGTCCAGGCCGAGGATCCCCGCCCGACCGCTTTGATCCTGGCTCCCACACGTGAGCTGGCGAGCCAGATCGTCGACGAGATGGAAGGGATCTGCCATGCCCGCGCTCTCAGGATCGCCGCCGTCTACGGCGGGGTCGGCCTGCAGCAGCAGGCAAAGCGCGCTGCGAAATCGCACATCATCGTCGCCTGCCCCGGCCGGCTCGAGGATCAGATCCAGCGGGGTGCCTTCAACCTCGACAACGTCAGGTACCTGGTCCTGGACGAAGCCGACCGCATGCTCGACATGGGATTCAAGCCGGCGGTGGACCGGATCGTCAGGCAGATTGACGACGGCCGCCAGACCCTGTTCTTCTCGGCCACCCTCGAAGGCGCGGCCGGCAAGCTGGCCGACGCCTACACGATTGATCCGAAGACCCACGTGAACAAGCCGTCACCGGAGAAGCAGGGCAGGATCGAGCACCGGTTCATCCATGTCTCGCATGAAGCCAAGGTCGAGACCCTGGTCAGTGAACTGGAAAGCCCGAACCGGGGCCGAACCCTCGTTTTCGTCCGCACCAAGCATGGCGCCGACCGGCTGGTCAAGAAGCTGAGCAAGCGAAGCAGGCAGGTACGCGCGGTCGCGATGCACGGGAACAAGTCGCAGAACCAGCGCCAGCGGGCCCTCGCCGACTTCGAGGACGGGCGGGTCGACACCCTGGTTGCCACCGATGTGGCGGCCCGGGGAATCGACGTCGCCGAGGTCACCCACGTGATCAACTTCGACATTCCCGAGGACCAGGACACATTCGTCCACCGGGTCGGCCGCACCGGTCGCGCCGGGGCCGACGGTGTCGGAATCAGCTTCTTCATGTCGGACCAGGCGAAGGAGATGGGGAAGATCGCCCGGTCCCTGGGCCTCCACAGCGAGTTCGAGGCCAGCGGCGCGGGCTTCCATGCCGAGAGCCACACGAGACAGAAGAAGTCCGACCGGCGCCAGCCGCAGAACCGCGGCAATGGCGGCGGGCGGCAGCACGGCAAGCCGGGCAAGCCGAAGCGCAATCGCAGCAATGCCTCGAACCGCAATCGGAACTCGCGCCGCCAGCGAAACCGCTGAGCTTGTAACAAAACAAGCGAAATCTGGCGGATACTGCTACGGTCCCGCCATTGGGTCGGGGGGAGCAAACCCCGACAAAGACGTGTGTAGCGCTCGCAGT
>JAGQUR010000090.1:20987-21154 GCA_020438395.1 Solirubrobacterales bacterium
ACGAAAAGGGCTTCGGCTTCATCACGCCGGACGACGGTTCGAAGGACGTTTTCGTCCATCACACCGCCATCCAGTCCGAGGGTTTTCGCACCCTCGCTGAAGGCGCCAAGGTGAGCTACTAAGCAGAGGACTGACCCAAGGGTCCGGCCGCCGCTTCGGTGGAGGCC
>JAGQUR010000091.1 GCA_020438395.1 Solirubrobacterales bacterium
AGTAACCGATGACAGCAGTGAAGCTTTACGACACCACCCTCCGTGACGGCATGCAGGGACAGGGCATGTCGCTTTCAGCGGCCGAGAAAGTGAGGGTCGTTCATGCGCTCGACCAGCTCGGGGTGCAGTTCATCGAAGCCGGCTTCCCCGCATCCAACCCCAAAGAAGCGGAGCTTTTCGAACTCCTGGCCGGCGAGGAACTCCGTCAGGCATCGATCTGCGCCTTCGGCATGACCCGCCGGCGCGGGGTGGAGGCCGAGAAGGACGAGGCCCTCCGGCTCCTCGCCGCCACATTCGCGCCCGCTGTAACCCTTGTCGGCAAGACCTGGTCGCTTCACCTGGAGAAGGTGACCAAGGTCTCCCGGGAGGAGAACCTGGAGATGATCGGTGAGTCGGTCGCATACCTCGTAGGTGAGGGCAAGCGGGTGATGTACGACGCCGAGCATTTCTTCGACGCCTGGGGTGATGACCGCGATTACTCGCTCGAGTGTCTGCGGGTTGCACACGACTCCGGGGCCGAGGTGCTGGTTCTCTGTGACACCAACGGGGCCAGCCTGCCGGATCAGGTCGGCGCTGCCGTGGCGGAAGTTCGGTCGGAGGTCCCCGAAGCGGAGCTGGGGATCCACTGCCACAACGACGCCGAATGCGGTGTGGCCAACGCGCTCGCAGCCGTTACGGCCGGGGCCCGTCAGGTCCAGGGCACGGTCAACGGCTACGGCGAGCGCTGCGGCAACTCGAACCTGATCTCGATCCTTCCCTCGCTTCAGCTGAAGATGGGCTACGACGTGGTTCCGGCAGAGAACATGGAGGAGCTTTCTTCGGTCTCGCATTTCGTGGCCGACCTGCTCAACGTTCCCGTGGACCCGGACCAGGCCTACGTCGGCCGCAACGCCTTTGCCCACAAGGGCGGAATGCACGTGGCCGGGATCGCCGCCGACGCCCGCACCTTCGAGCACATGGACCCGGAAGCGGTCGGCAACAGCCGCTCGGTGCTTCCCTCGGAACTATCCGGCAAGGCGACGGTGCTTGCCCGTGCGGAAGAGATCGGGCTCGAACTGGACGAACAGACGGCCCGGGACGCGGTCGAAGCGCTGAAGCAGAAGGAGCATGACGGCTATCACTACGAGGCAGCCGAGGCATCATTCGACCTGCTTCTGCGCCGGGAGGCCGGCCAGTACAAGCCGCTGTTCACCTTCGAGTCGTTCAAGGTCCAGACCGAGCTGCGGGCGGGGGAAAGGGTCGAGACCGAGGCAATCGTGAAGATCCGGGTCGGCGACGAGCGTTACGTGACCGTGGCCGAGGGAAACGGCCCCGTCAACGCGCTGGACAAGGCTCTGCGGGCAGCGATCACCCGCCATTACCCGGAACTGGATGACATCGAGCTGACCGGCTACCGGGTCCGGATCCTCGACACCGCCCACGGCACCGGGGCCGGAACCAGGGTCCTGCTCGACTCGAGGCGTGGCGAGGCCGGCGATTCATGGGGGTCGATCGGCGTCTCGCCGAACATCATCGAGGCTTCCTGGGAGGCGCTGGTGGATTCGCTTGCCTACGCCTTTCAGAACGGCAATTCTGCGGAAGGTCAGAGAGCCGCCGATGAGTGAGGATCTGCCTCCGCTCGATCTCGCCCGGCCGGAAATCGGGCCGGAGGAGGAAAGGCTTGTACTCGAAGTGCTGCGCTCTGGCCGGCTCTCCCTGGGCCCGATGCTGGAGCGCTTCGAAAATGACTTCGCCGAGTGGCTCGGAGTCGATGACGCGGTCGCGGTCTCCAGCGGAACCGCGGCCCTGCACCTCGGAGTCCGAGCATTCGGCTGGGGGCCCGGCGACGAGGTAGTGCTCAGTCCGTTCACCTTCGTGGCCAGCGCCAACTGCCTTCTCTACGAAGGGGTGAAGCCGGTCTTCGCCGACATCGATCCCGCCAGCCTGAATCTTGATCCGGAAGCGGCGTCGGCGGCGGTCACATCGGCCACGACGGGTCTGTTGCCGATCGACATCTTCGGCCAGCCGTCTGACATGCCCGCCTTCGAGCAGATCGCCACGGACCGGGGCATCGGCATTCTCGAGGACTCCTGCCAGGCGCTCGGCGCGGTTGATTCCGAGGGTCAGAAAGTCGGCAGCCGCGGCAACGTAGCGACCTTCGCCTTTTATGCCAACAAACAGATGACCACCGGTGAGGGAGGAATGATCGTTCCTGCCGACCCGGCGATGGCGGAGGTACTCAGGAGCGAACGCAACCAGGGCCGGGCGATCGACATGGACTGGCTGGATCACGACCGGCTCGGCTTCAACTACCGGATGTCCGATGTGACGGCGGCGATCGGAGTGGCCCAGGTTGCCCGCCTCGACGAGCTTCTTGCCGGCCGCGCCCGGGTTGCGGAGATGTACATGAAGCGCCTATCCGGCGTCGCAGGGATCGAACTTCCGGCCGCGGACGTGCCGCCGGCCAGGCGCAGCTGGTTCGTCTTCCCGGTCCGTCTTCCCGAGGGTGCCGACCGGGACGGCGTGATCAGGTCGCTGGGCGAGCGCGGGATACCCGCCAAGGCCTATCTGCCCTCCATCCACCTCTTTCCCCACCTGGCCGCGCTGGGTTACAGGGAGGGCCAGTTCCCGGTTGCGGAGTCGGTCGCGGCGAGGTCCCTGGCGCTGCCGTTCCATGCGGGTTTGAGTGAGGGCGACATCGACCGCGTTGCCTCGGCTCTCGCCGACGCCCTGGCGGCCGGGTAATAATCAGCGCCGTGGCAAGGCACACCGACAAGTCCGCCTCGCGGTTCCGCGAACCGCCGGATCCCCGTTTCTGGAGGCTCAACCGCTCGATCGACTTCGATCGGCACCTGGCGCCGTATGACGTGGCCCAGTCCCGCGCCCATGCTGCCGCCCTGAACCGGATCGGGGTAATCAGCGACGGGGAATTGCCCGTAATTGATGAAGGGCTGGCCGCCATCGCCGGTGAGCTGGAGGCGGGTGAATTCGTCTTCGAACCCGGGGACGAGGACATCCACATGGCTGTCGAGCGGCGTCTCGGAGCCCTGATCGGAGACCTCGCCGGGAAGCTTCACACCGGCCGCAGCCGTAACGACCAGGTAGCGACCGACATCTGCATGGCAGTCATGGATGCCTCCGACGGGGCCGGCAACCGGATCGCCGGCGTCATGCGCGAGTTGCTGCGGCTCGCCGAGTCCCATCGCGACTGGACCATGCCGGGCTACACCCACCTTCAGCGAGCCCAGCCGGTCTATCTTGGGCATCACCTGCTCTCGTGGTTCTGGATGCTCTCACGCGACTTCGACCGCTTTGCGGCGGCCCGCAGGGCGGCATCCGTGATGCCTCTCGGTGCCGGTGCCCTGGCCGGCGTCAACTGGGATATCGACCGCCGTCAGGTCGCGGAAGACCTGGGCTTCGATTCGGTCACGGTCAATTCGCTCGACTCCACCTCGAACCGGGACATGGTGCTCGACTATCTTTCGGCCGGTTCGATCTGCCTGACCCACCTTTCGCGGATCGGATCCGAGCTTGTGATCTGGTCCAGCACGGAATTCTCGTTCTGCCGCCTCAGCGAACCCTTCACCTCGGGCTCGAGCATCATGCCGCAGAAGCAGAATCCAGATTCGGCAGAGCTTCTCCGGGCCAAGGCCCCGCGTGTGACCGGTGACTTCACCGCCCTTCTCGGGGTTCTTCATGCCCTGCCCCTGACTTACGGCAAGGACATGCAGGAGGACAAGGAACCGTTTTTCGACGCGGTCGAGACGGTAGAGGGAACTCTGGAGATGACCGCGGGCATCTTCGAGGGAATCGAATTCGATCGCGAGCGGCTGGCGGAGGCAGCCTCGGACGAGATGCTGGCCGCGACCGAGATCGCCGACCTGCTGGTCCGAAGGGGAGTTCCCTTCCGGGAGGCCCACGGCATCGTCGGTGACCTGGTCCGGCAATGTGTCGCCGAAGGCCGGAACCTCTCCGACCTCGGTCCGGATGAACTGGCCGCACGCTCGGCCGAACTCGATGAGGAGTACTACGAGGTGCTGAAGCAGGGCAGCTGGCTGGAATCCAAGCGCAGCGAGGGCGGAACCTCCAGCGCCAGCCTCGCTGTACAGATCGAGCTGGCCTCGGCCCGGCTCGACGAGATCAGCTGAACCAGGTTCGAATTGCCAGCGCTGTATGCGGGCAAGTCGAACCGGACGAACCGTCAGGCCGCTACCCGGGTGATGCTCCGCCCGTAGGAGCGACTCCGCCACCGGTCGAAGGCGTGGTGGGTGTGGTCGGAGCCGTCGTGGTCGGGGCGGGGGTTGTTGGTGCCGGAGCGGTGGGTGCCGGGGTCGTCGGTGTTGTCGTCGTCGGTGCCGGCGTGGTCGTTTCCGGCGTCGTGTAATCCGGCGTGCTGTAGTCGGTGCTCGGTGGCGTGTAGTCGTAGCTGTCCGAGCTCGATGAGTCGCTCGAGTCGCCGCTATCGCTGGCGGCTTGTTCCGCTTCCCGTTCGGCGGCGCGGTTTTCCTCGATCGACTTCCAGGCTTCGACTACGCGGGCCCAGATGATCGCCGGGAAAGTGCCGCCGTCGACCGGGCTGCCACCGTATTCGGTGGTCATCTGGACGTAACCGTCGGGGTAGCCGACCCAGACACAGGCAGTGATCTCGGTGATCGCCCCGCAGAACCACGCGTTGGTGTTGTCTTCCGTGGTGCCGGTCTTGCCGAACTGGCTGTCGTCGCCGATGTAGGCGTTCTTGCCGGTGCCCTGGGTCACCACTTCATGCAGAATGCCCGTAGCTGTCGTCGCCACATCGGAGGGGATCACCTGCTTGCTCAGCACCTCGTTGTCGCCACCCTTGATCGTCTTGCCGTCCTCGTCGGTGACCTTCGTGTAGGAGACGGGCGAATCACCGGGATCGGGAGCGAGGGTGCCGCTGACCCGCCGGCCGTCATTGGCCAGGGTCGAAAAGGCGTAGGTCCAGCCGAGCGGGGTGACCTCGGAGGTGCCGAGCACCATCGCGGGGTTGGTTTCGATCTTGTCCGAGTAGCCCATCTGGTGGATCGTCTTCGCGATCGACTTGGGACCGCCATCGATCGCCTCGATGCCGAGCTGTGCGTAGACCGAGTTGTCTGAATTGATCGTGGCGCTGACCAGGTCGCTCGAGCCGGCGTATGAGTCGCCGTAATTGTGGACCTCGTAAGGCTCGGTGTGCCACTTCCACTTGCCGGTCTTCTTGTCCTTGATCCTCCACTTCCGGATGAAGACCTGCGGGGCGGATTCGAAAACCGTGTAGGGCGAGATGCCCTGCTTGAGCGCGGTAGTGAGGATGAAAGCCTTGATCGTCGAACCGGGCTGCCTGTAGCCCTGGGTCGCCAGGTTGAACTGGGACTGGTCGTAGTCGGTGCCGCCGACCATCGCGTCAACCGTCGCGTCCTTGTTGTTGATGATCACCACCGAGGCGCTCGGGCCGATCCCGCCGATCGTGCTGTTGATCGCGTCCTCGGTCGCGGCCTGAACGTCCAGGTCGAGCGAGGTCTTGATCTTCAATCCCCCGAAGAAGGCCCGGCCGGCGCCGTAACGGTCGACCAGCTGCTGGCGCATCCAGGAGGTGAAGTAAGGAGCCTTCGAATCGAGGCTGGGCGGGTCGATGTCATCTCCGGCCGGCAGCGCTTCCTTGGTTGCCTCGTCGTGCTGTTCCTGGGTGATGTAACCCTGGTCCAGCATCTTGTCGAGCACCGTGTTGCGTCTCAGCAGGGTGGCATCCGGATCGTTCTTCGGGTCGTATCCGTAGGGGTTCTGGATGATGCCGGCAAGCATCGCGGCCTCGGCCGGGGTCAGCAGGGCGGCGCAGGGTTCCTCGTCCGTGCCGCATGAAGGGTGCGCGTATCCGAAGTAGGTGCGGGCGGCGGCTTCGATGCCGTAGGCGCCGTTGCCGAAATAGACCGTGTTCAGGTACTCGGTGAGGATCTTGTCCTTGGTCCACTGCTGCTCGATGTGGTACGCGATCGACATCTCGCGGACCTTCTGCAGCGGCGAGCGGTCATTCTGGGCTTCGAGCGCCTGTTTGACCAGCTGCTGGGTAATGGTCGAGGCGCCCTGTTTGGCGCTGCGGGAAATGATGTCCTGCACGAGGGCGCGGCCGAGACCCTGGAAGTCGATGCCGCGGTGCTCGTAGAAACGCGAGTCCTCGATCGAGACCACGGCGTTCTTCATGTTGGGCGAAATCTGGTCCGAGTCGAGCAGCATCTGGTTCTCGTTGTTGGAGAGCGTGCCGATGTACTGACCCTGACTGTCGACCAGGACCGAGTTCTTTGCGGTGCGGAACTGGGCGTAGTTCTCGATCGCCGGGAGGTCCTGGGAGACGGCCATCACCATGCCGAAAAAGGCCGAGCAGAAGCCGAGCACGCCGAGCCCGAGCACGATGAAGAGGATCCGGAGCTTCTTGATCTTCGGCTTCGGCGGCTTGGGCGGAGGCACCGGCAGGGTGAGCACACCCGGAGGCAGGCCGTTCCCGTTCCCGTTCCCGTTGCCGTTCCCATTGCCGTTCTTCTGGCCGTCGCCCCCGGCTCCCGGGGCGGGCGGTATCGAGAGCGGCTGGCCGTTGCCGTTGCCGGCTGCGGCCGGGCTGCTCGCGGTCGGGGTGCCCGCCTTCGCCGCGGCATCTTCCTTCTTCCGGCGGCGTCCGAGCTTCGGCAGGCCGATCCTGCGTTTGGACTCGCCACTCGCCTTGCCGCGGGCTTCCCGGCTGCGGGATCTGCCGCCCGGCGGCCTCAGGACGCTGTCGGGCACGGCCTTGTCGCCGGCATCGTCCTTGCCGGCTTCACCTGACGCGCCATTGGCGCGCCCGTCTTGCCGGGAGGTTGAGCCCGACGGGTGCTCTGTCTTTCGGGGGGCCATCAGATGGCGAAAGTGTCTGGCGCTTCAGCGAAGGTTGTCCTGGAATGCGCCGTGGAACTGCAAACAACAATGCGGACACGACCAAGTAGCGCTTGTCAGTCTAGCATTGACACTCCCGTGTCCAACGTCACTGAAGAACCCCGTGAGCCGGGGCCGGAAGCGGTCGCCCGGGCAGCTGCCCTGACCAAAACCGCCGTCGAGGCCCTGCCGGCCGGGCGCCTGGCCGGCCAGCTCGACCTCGGCCGGCCGCTCCGGATCAAACTGGGCATCGACCCCACCGCTCCCGATATCCATCTCGGGCACACGGTGGTGCTGAACAAGCTTCGGGAGTTCCAGGAGGCCGGACACCAGGTGGTCCTGATCATCGGTGACTACACGGCCCGGGTCGGTGACCCGAGCGGCAGGTCAGACCAGCGGCCCATGCTCGACCCCGAGGCGATCGACGCAAACGCCGAGACCTTCATGGAGCAGGCCTTCAAGATCCTCGACCGGGAGAAGACCGAGGTCCGCTACAACAGCGAATGGCTGAAGATGGAGTCGGACCAGCTCTTCTCGCTGATGGCGAGGCCGACCGTGGCCCGACTGCTGGAGCGCGACGACTTCCAGAAGCGGATGGCGGCCGAAGAGCCGATCTCGCTGCTCGAACTGGTCTATCCGCTGCTCCAGGGCTATGACTCGGTCGCGATCGACGCCGACGTCGAGATCGGCGGCACAGACCAGAAGTTCAACCTCCTCTTCGGCCGCGACATGCAGTCCTCCTTTGGCAAGGAACTCCAGTCGGTGATGACCCTGCCGATCCTGCCCGGTATAGACGGTGTGAAGAAGATGTCCAAGTCCACCGGCAACTACATCGGAGTCACCGATCCGCCGGAGGAGATGTTCGGCAAGGTGATGCGGGTTCCGGACGCAAACCTCAAGGAGTACTGGCAACTCCTGTTAAGTACCGACCCGCCGGCCGGAGCCGGACCGAACGAGGCCAAGCGTGAACTGGGCAGGAAGCTGGTCGAACGGTTCCACGGAGCCGATGCGGTTCCCGGGGCGGAAGAGCACTTCAACCGGCTCTTCGTGCGGCATGAGGCTCCCGAGGATGTCGAGGACTTCAAGTTCGGCGAGGATCCGGCCCACCTGCCGGCGCTGGTCGCGGGAGCGTTCGGTGTAAGCAGGAGTGAAGCCCGGCGGGCAATCGGGCAGGGCGGGGTGAAGCTGGACGGGAAAACCCTCCCGGCAGAGCCTCTTGATTACCCGGCCGGGGACCTGGACGGCCGCGTCCTTCAGCTCGGGAAACGCCGTTTTCGGCGCCTCGTCAATGGCGCCTGATCCCGCTCTGGCAAGGGATTTGGCTTCCCAGAGCCAAAACCCAAATCATTCTCCGATCCCCAGCGAAATGGCGCGACATTCCGCCGGGGAATCTGTATACTCCTTCGTCCGCTCAGTCGAGCAGGTTGCCCGGCTGAAGTGCTCTGTGCGGCGAAACCCGCCGCCCGGCGCAAGCGGTCTTTGAAAACTGAGCAGCGTGCATTACTCCGGACGGTTCGCCGTCTGGGGATAATGTTTGAGCCCGATTCGTTCGAAGCTTTCCGCTTCGGACGATCATTAATTATCCCGTCATATCCGTTGTCGTATTTGTGTACTGACAACATCCCGATATGACACAGCTCTACGTTGAGTAAATAGTTTGAGGAACCCGGTCTTCGGACCGGTTG
>JAGQUR010000092.1 GCA_020438395.1 Solirubrobacterales bacterium
CAAGGCCCGCCGCCTGCTCTGGCCGGTCAAGCAGAAGTATGGCCGCAAGCTTTCCTGGGCCGACCTGATCATTCTCACCGGCAACGTCGCCCTCGAGACTATGGGATTCAAGACCTTCGGCTTCGCCGGCGGCCGCGTCGACGAGTGGGAGCCGGACGAAGACGTCTACTGGGGCCCGGAGAAGGAATGGCTCGGCGACGAGCGCTACACCGGAGAGCGGGACCTCGAAAACCCGCTGGCCGCAGTGCAGATGGGCCTGATCTACGTGAACCCGGAGGGCCCGAACGGCAATCCGGATCCGGTCGCCGCCGCCCATGACGTCCGCGACACCTTCAGGCGCATGGCGATGAATGACGAAGAGACCGTGGCGCTGATTGCGGGCGGGCATACCTTCGGCAAGACCCACGGTGCCGCAAACCCGGAGCCTTACGTCGGCGATGAGCCGGAAGCCGCTCCGCTTCAGGAGCAGGGTCTCGGCTGGATCAGCACCTACGGCAGCGGTTCCGGGGGCGACACGATCACCTCGGGTATCGAGGTCACCTGGACCACGACCCCGACCAAGTGGTCGAACAACTTCTTCTGGAACCTGTTCAGCTTCGAGTGGGAGCTGACCGAGAGCCCGGCCGGAGCGCATCAGTGGAAGCCGGTCGGCGATGCCGGGGCCGGCACAGTCCCCCACGCCCACAACGCGGACGAGCGGATCGCCCCGAACATGCTGACCACCGACCTGTCGCTCCGGTTCGATCCCGAGTACGAGAAGATCTCGCGCCGGTTCATGGAGGACCCGGACGAGTTTGCGGACGCCTTTGCCCGGGCATGGTTCAAGCTGACCCACCGTGATATGGGACCGAAGGAGCGTTACCTCGGTCCGGAGATTCCGGCGGAAGACCTGCTCTGGCAGGACCCGGTCCCGGCCGTCGATCACGAGCTGGTTGACGAGGTGGACATCGCCTCGCTGAAGGAGAAGATCCTCGGTTCCGGACTCACCATTTCGCAGCTGGTCTCTGCCGCCTGGGCTTCGGCCGGTGCCTACCGCTCCAGCGACATGCGGGGCGGCGCCAATGGCGGGCGGGTCCGGCTCGAGCCGCAGAAGAGCTGGGCGGTCAACGACCCGGCGAACCTGGCCACGGTGATCACGGCCCTCGAGGGAATCCAGGAGGAGTTCAACAGCTCCGCCCAGGGCGGCAAGCAGATCTCGTTTGCCGACCTGATCGTGCTGGCCGGCAGTGCCGCGGTCGAGGAAGCAGCCAGGAAGGCCGGGCGCGAGGTGGCGGTTCCGTTCACCCCGGGCCGCGGCGACGCGACCCAGGAGCAGACCGACGTCGAGTCATTCGCATGGCTCGAGCCGACGGCCGACGGTTTCCGCAACTACCTGCATGGGGACCATCAGTTGCCGGGCGAGTACCTGCTGCTCGACCGGGCGAACCTGCTCGGCCTGTCCGCCCCGGAGATGACCGTCCTGGTCGGCGGCCTGAGGGCGCTCGGAGCCAACACGGGCGGCTCGAAGACCGGTGTCCTGACCGAGAACCCGGAGACGCTCACGAACGATTTCTTCGTGAACCTCCTCTCCTTCGACACCAACTGGAAGCCGGTCGACGAGAACTCGACCAGCTTCGAGTCCTCGAACGGGTGGACCGGCAGCCGGGTCGACCTGGTCTTCGGATCGAACTCGGAGCTCCGCGCCCTGGCCGAGGTCTACGCCTGTGACGACGCCGCCGACAAGTTCGTCAGTGACTTCATCGCCGCCTGGACCAAGGTCATGAACGCGGACCGCTTCGACCTCGACTGACCCCGGGCCAGAACTGGCCCGGCCCGTCGGGATCGAGAAGGCTGAAAGTGTCCGTATAGGGCCCTTCTAGCCTTCTCGATCCTTCGCCGGGCGGGCTACGCCTCGGTGACGAGTTCCCGGCTGGCCGCGCTTACGAGCGGCCAGTCGGGCTCGTACCCGAACACTTCGCGCAGCGGGGCGATGCCGTAACGCTCGGAAACGATCTCGATGTGGTCGGCCGTGACGAGGGCCGGGTGGGAAACCCCGCAACTACGGGAGAGCGCCAGAAGTTCGGCCCGCAGGTTGACGATGTAGTTGGCGGCCTGGCTTGACTTCAGGTCGGGGTCGAGGCCACCCATCAGCCAGCGCGATTGCGTGGCCACTCCTGCAGGGCATCCCCCCGTGTGGCATCGCTGTGCCTGGATGCAGCCGATCGACATCA
>JAGQUR010000015.1 GCA_020438395.1 Solirubrobacterales bacterium
GCATTCCCGGCCTTTACTGACCCTTGAAGAGGCGGTCGCCTAGGTGGGTGGGAAGGCCGGCTTCACGGATCGCTTCGGCCGCCTCGTCGATCGGGTAGTCGACCCGGTGAAAGCGCGCCCTGAACTCCTCCGTGTCGAGTTCCGCCCAGGCAGCCCGCGGGTCGCCGTCGCGGGGCTGTCCGACACTGCCGGGGTTGAGCAGCCACTTGCCACCCGTCATCGTCAATTCGGTTCCCTGCGGTGCCAGGACCGACGAGACCCGCGACATCTCGTCGACCCTCGTGAAATAGAGCGCGATGTGCGAATGGCCGATCAGGGCGATTCGCTCCTCCTGGAAGTCGAGATTGTCCTCGGCCAGGTCGCTGTCGACCACGTACTCCCAGATCGGGTCGCGCGGCGAGGCGTGAAAGAGGCCGATGTCTTCCCGGACCGCCGAGGTGCCGTCCAGGCTGCGCAGGATCTCGAAAGCCTCGGGCTCCATGTTGTCGCGCGTCCACCTGGCCGACATCGCGGCCGAGGGGCTGAAGGTGCCGATGTCGATTTCCCTCAGCGCCGCCAGGTCGTGGTTGCCGAGCAGGAAGACCGAGCAGCGATCCTTCAGGGTGGTTACGCATTCCCCGGGGAACGCCCCGTATCCGACCGCATCACCGAGAAACCAGATCTCGTCGACCCCGGTGGCATCGATGTCCTCAAGGACCGCGTCGAGCGCGTGGCGGTTGGCGTGGATGTCGGAAATGACGGCGACGTTCATGGTCGGGCTTGCCCGCCGAATATCGTATTGAGCGATGAATTCGGGTCCGGCCACCGGCCGCGGAGTGAACGGCTACGTTCTGGCAGGAACCGCTGTCGGAGCTCTTCTGGTGGCCGTGATCGCGGCCCTCCTTCTGAGCCCGGACCAGGGCCTGCCGGTTCCCGACCCGGCGGCCGCGGCGAGGGTGATAGCGGACCGTTTCACCCCGGCGGAGCTGAGCCAGGCCGGGGACTACCGGTCCTGGGGACGGTTGATCGGGGTAGCGACGCTGATCACCCAGTTTGCCGCCCTCGGCTTCCTGGCCTTCTGGCGGGGCGGGCCGATGAGGCGGATGCTGGAGCGACTCGGCAGGAGACCACTGGTCGGTGCCCAGGCCGTCGGGGCGGGCATATCCCTCGTGCTGGCGCTGGTCGACCTGCCGTTCAACGTCGCCGCCTGGAAACTGGGCCGGGACTACGGACTGATCAGCCAGGCACTCGGTCCCAGGCTGTTCGACTGGCTGCTCTCGGCCCTGATCACGATGGTTCCGGCGGCGCTCGGGGCACTGATCGCGATGGCCCTCTGGCGCCGGCTCAGGGGCCGGTTCTGGATCGCTGCTTCGGCGCTAATCGCGGTCTGGGCCGTCGTCACGACCTGGCTTTGGCCGGTTGTGGTCGCCCCGATCTTCAACGACTTCGAGCCCCTGCCGGCCGGGCCGGCGCGGAGCGAGGTGCTGCGACTGGCGGACCGGGCGGGTGTCGAAGTGGGGGAGGTCTATGTGGTGGACGCCAGCCGCAGATCCTCCACGGTAAATGCCTACGTGAACGGGATCGGCTCCTCCAAGCGGGTGGTCATCTACGACAATGCGATCCGGGATCTGACTCCGGCCGAGTTCTCGGCTCTCATCGCCCATGAGCTCGGCCACGTGGAGGCGGATGACCTTCGGCGCGGCCTGACCTTCGCCCTGCTGGTGATTCCGCTCGGAGTGCTCTTTGTCCAGATGGCGACCGGCGCGGTCATGTGCCGGAACGGCGACGACCCTCGGGGTCCGGCTCTGGTCCCGGTGCTTGCCCTCTGGATGACTCTCGCGGTGTTCGTGCTTCAGGTACCCGGGAATGCCCTCTCGCGCCAGGTGGAGGCGAAGGCCGACCGTTTTTCGGTCAGCCTCACCGGCGACCCCCAGGGGCTGGTCGACCTGCAGGTCGGGCTGGCCAAGGCGAACCTTTCCGATGTCGACCCGCCGTCCCTCTGGCAGTTCCTCTTCGGAACCCATCCGTCGACCTTGGACCGGATCGCGATAGCCGAGGGTGCGAAAGTAAGTGTTCGAAATGAAAGTTGAACTGATCGCCGTGGGGAAGATCAAACCCCCGTTCACAGAGGCCGAAGGCCACTACCTGAAGATGCTGAAGCCGCTGATGCCGGTCGCGGTGACCGAAGTCAAGGACGACGAAGCGCTCGGCCGCAAGGTCACCGCTGCCCGGGCGACCGGTGGCAACAGTCCCGATCCGGGAACGGTGGTGGCGCTGGAGGCCGGGGGCCGGGACATGACATCCGAGCGCTGGGCCGAGTGGCTTGACCAGCGCCGCCACGAGGGTCGCCGGCTGACCTTCCTGATCGGCGGCCCCGAAGGCATCCCCGGTGAGGTTTCGGGCATGGCCGATCACCGCCTGTCGCTCGGCCCGCAGACCATGGCGCATCAGCTGGCCCGCGTCGTGCTGCTCGAGCAGTTGTTCCGGGCAAGCAAGATCCTGGCCGGCCAGAAATACCACCTGTAGCCGGCCAAAATAGAATCGCCTCCGTGACCAGTTCTTCAGATCCGACTGCCGCCCTGCTCGACGCCGTTACCGTGACCGCGCGACGGCTCGCGGGCGATGACGGCGTGAGTCCCGCCCTGGATCCCTCGCCCCGGCCGGAAATGGGCGACTACTCGACCAATGCCGCGATGATGCTGGCCAAACCGCTTGGTCGTCCGCCGCGTGAGATCGCCGCGGAACTGGCCACTTCGATCGAGGAAGAACTCGGCGACGCTCTTGAGAAGACCGAGATCGCCGGCCCCGGATTCATCAACCTCTTCCTCGGCGACGCCTGGTACCGGGAGGCCGCCGCCGCCATGGCCTCGACCGGGGCCGCGGCCGTGCCCCCCGTTCCGGAATCGGAGCGGATCATCGTCGAGTTTGTCTCCGCCAACCCGACCGGACCGCTTACCGCGGCCTCCGGCCGGCATGCCGCCTACGGCGATTCCCTTTCCCGGATTCTGCGGGCCGCGGGAAACGCGATCACGACCGAGTACTACGTCAATGATGGGGGCACCCAGGTCGAGAACTTCGCTGCCTCGATCGCCGCCCGGATGACCGGAGACGAGCCGCCCGAAGACGGCTACAAGGGCACCTACGTGAACGAACTGGCCGAACGGGCCAAGGCCGAGGGCCACGAACCGGCCGACCTCGAGAGGCTTGCCCGGACGGGGGTCGCCTGGATGGTCGAGGGCATCCGCGGTTCCCTGGAGAACTTCGGGGTCGAGATGGACGACTTCTTCTCGGAACGGTCGCTTTACGAGGACAACCTGGTCGACCGGGGAATCGAACGGATGCGGGAAGCCGGTCATGTGTTCGACGACGACGGCGCTGTCTGGCTGCGGACCACCGACTTCGGCGATGACAAGGACCGCGTCCTGATCCGCTCCAGCGGTGAGGTCACCTATTTCGGGGCCGACGTCGCCTACCACGTCGACAAGATCGAGCGGGGACATGACCGGCTGATCGACGTGCTGGGTGCTGACCATCACGGCTATGTGCCGCGGATGGCCGCGGCGATGGAGGCGCTCGAGGGAGGCAAGGCCGAATTCGAGGCGCAGATCATGCAGCTGATCCACCTGGTTGAAGGCGGCCAGCGGACCAAGATGAGCAAGCGGGCGGGAGACATCGTCACCCTCGACGAGCTGACCGAGGACATCGGAGCAGACGCCGCTCGCTGGTTCCTGCTCCAGCGCAGCCACAACCAGACCATCGACCTGGACCTTGACCTGGCCCGCAGCCAGTCGTCGGAGAACCCGGTCTATTACGTCCAGTACGCCCACGCCCGGATCCAGAGCATTCTCCGCAAGGCGGCCGAGGAAGGGGGCGAAGCCGACGGTGACATTCTCGCCGCTCCCGCCGACCCGTCAGAGAAGGCCCTGGTCTCGAAACTGCTCGAATTCCCGGGCCAGGTTCACGAAGCCGCAGAAAAGCGGGCCCCGCATCGGATCTGCGCCTACGCCAGTGAAACCGCTGCCGCATTCCACGCCTTCTACCGCGACTGTCAGGTCGTCGGCGCCGAAGGTGAGGGAGTCGAGGCCGCCCGCATCCAGCTTTGCGGCGTCACCGCGGAAACGATCAGGCAGTCATTGGCACTGCTTGGGATCAGCGCTCCCGACCGGATGTAACCGGGTGACCAGGGAACCGAAGCGTCCCGTGTCACTCCGTGTTCATTGAGGTATGAAAAAGAGTTTCGTCTTGCTCCTCCTCGTACTGGCCTTGCCCGCAGCCTTGGCCGCGGCAGCCAAATGGCCGGTCGCGGGGTCTCCGGACAAGTCCTTTTCCGGGGATGGAATCGTGAGCTTCGAAGGGAGGCAGACCGGTCTCGGTATTGCCCAAACCAGGTCGGGCCGGATCGTTCAGGTCCGCTCGTCCGGAGTTGTCGCCCGCTACATGCCGAATGGCCGGAAAGACCTCTCTCTTGGTGGTGACGGAAGCGTCAGAACGATCTTCGGCAACAGGCGGATCAGCCCCGACGATGTGCTTGTCGACCGCAAGGGGCGGATTGTGATTCTCGGCAATTGCGGAAAATGCGAGAGCAAGGTCTACTCCTGGAGTTCGGTCGGTCGACTGCTCCCGAATGGCCGCCCCGACCGCACTTTCGCTCACAAGGGACTTTCAACCTTGCCCCGGACCCGGGATTTCGGGCCGGGCGAAATCGCCTTTGCGCCCGGGGGTCGCATCGTGGCCGTGGGTGGCAAGTTCAACGTCCGGAAGCAGGGCTCGATCATCGTCAAGTACCGGAGGAACGGCCACCTGGATCGCAGTTTCGCCGATGGCGGCATCCGCCTCTTCAAACCCGGATCGGGCATCACCGGCATGAACACGGTGGCGGTGGACAAGTCCGGAAGGATCGTGGTCGGATTCGGGGACAGAAGGAGGACCGACCAGAATCCGGCCGCAAGGACCAGGCTGGGCGTGGCCCGGCTCCTCCCCGACGGCCGCTTTGACCACAGTTTCTCCGGCGACGGCATTGCCTCGGTCGTGGTGCCGCACATGGGTGGCGGCACCGTGCAGGATCTGACGATCGACCGGCGTGGCCGGGTCGTTGGCGTCGGATACAACGGCAACCTGTTCGCCCCCATATTCAGGTTCACCAGAAACGGTCACCTCGACCGGTCTTTCGCCAGGATCGGCATCGATCAGGTGTCCTGGACCAACGCCGAAAGCGTTTCGGTCGATCCCAAGGGCAGGATCCTCGTACTCGGCCAGGATGCGGAGCCGTATGGCGACCCCTCTGGTGCAAGCATCCACCGCTACCGTCCGAACGGCACCGTTGACCCGAATTTCCGCTACCGGGGGAGCCTTTACCTCGTCCGGGACCATTTCGTCGATTCGCGCGGCCGGATCGTCGCCAGCGGTTCAATCTATGACGGACCGGCGGTCGCCCGGATCAGAAATCCCTGACGAACCCAACCTGAACCACCCCCGCTGACGAGGTTCCGGCTCAGAGGTCGAAGCGGGCCATGTCCTTGTCGAGGCGGTCGGCCTCTTCGCCGCTGGGACCGGGTTCGGGCGGTTCGTCCTCGCGGTCGTTCCGGCGTCGTCGCCATACGATGATTGCCGTGATCACTCCGATCAGGGCGAGCACGAGACCGATCACCGGGACCGCGTAGGCCCATACGTCGATCCCGCGGTTCTCCGGCAGGGCCAGGACCTGACCGCCGTATTCGTCCACCAGGGCGTCCTTGATCTCGTCCTCGGTCTTGCCCTGGGCGATCAGCTTCCTGATGAAGACCCGCTCGCGTTCGGCGGCGGGGGAGTGGGAGAGCCCGAGCAGGGTGCCACAGACCGGGCACATCACTTCGTCTTCGAGCTGGGGCAGGCTTGCCTGCGGCTCGGCTGCCAGGGCCAGATTCGGTCCCGCCAGGGCCAGCAGGATCGCGAGTGCGGCAAGCAGGCGCTTCACTGGTTCTGGTCCTTGCTGGCGCTGGCCTGCGGTTCGAGGGCGGGCGCGGCGAAGGCCTCGATCGCCGCTTCATCCTTGAAAGGCCCCGAATAATGCGCGACCAGATTGCCCTGGGGATCGATCAGGAAGGACTCGGGAACGCCGGTCGTCTTCAGCTTCTGGTCGGTGTAGTCGCCGCTGGCGTCACGGAGTTGCGGATACTCGATCTTGAACTCTTCGAGGAACGCCATTGCGTCCTCGCTCAGGTCCTTGGTGTCGATCCCGAGCACGGTGACCTGGTTGCGGTTCTGCTTCTCGAACCTGTCCAGGGCAGGAGATTCAGCCTTGCAGGGACCGCACCAGGATGCCCAGACGTTGAGCAGCACCCACTTGCCCCGATAGTCCTCCAGCGAACCCTCGCCGCCCTCCGGCAGGGTGGGCAGGGTAGCCACGGGCACGGGCTCGCCGAGGGCCAGGCTCGACTCGCCCTTCTTGACCAGTCCCCAAACGAGGAAGCCCAGCAGGGCGACCACGCCGAGGACGACGATTGAAGTTCGCCAGTTCACGAAGGTCGATTATGGAGAACCGGGCGTCCGGGCCGCCCTCCGGGCATGGGACTCAGGCCCAGTTGAGCGTTTGTCGGGAGCCATGGCCTTCGATCACTCACCTGGCGGTTGGGGGTAAGGTTCCAAGCCGCTTCGCGGACGTAGCTCAGTTGGTAGAGCGCGAGCTTCCCAAGCTCGAGGTCGCGGGTTCGAGACCCGTCGTCCGCTTTCTTTCCGGCCTTTTGACGGTAGGGTCGGCTCGATGAGCGAGCCGAGTCCAGAGCAGGATCAGCCCTCCGTTTCGTATGTGATCGTGGCCTACGAATCCGGTCCCGAGCTGGCCCGCACCCTTCCCGGCCTGGCCAGGGAGATCGAGCCCGGGGACGAAGTGATCGTGGTCGATAACGGTTCGAAAGTCTCCCCCCGCGACATGGTTGCCGAGCACCTGCCCGCGGCGACGGTGATCGAGATGGGGGCCAATGCCGGCTTCACCGCGGCGACCAACCGCGGTGCGACGGCTTCCAGTGGCGACATCGTTCTGATGCTCAACCCGGATGCCCTGCCCGAGACGGGTTTCGGTGCGGCGATCCGGGAACCGTTTCGGGACCGTCCCGATTGGGGGGCGTGGATGGCCCTGGTCGCCTGCCGGATCGACGGCGAAAAAGTGGTCAACTCCTGGGCCAACCCGGTTCACTTCACCGGCATCGCCTGGGCTGGCGGCCATGGCCGACCACTGGAAGAAGCCGGGGGGCCGCATGAGATCCCAATCGCCTCTGGCGCTGCGCTGGCCGTGCGACGCGAGGTCTGGGAACAGGTCGACGGACTGCCGGAGCAGTTCTTCCTCTACCACGAGGACATCGACATCTCGATCAGGATCCAGTCAGTCGGCCACCGGATCGGCATAGAGACCGATGCCGTTGTCGACCATGACTACGACTTTCATTCGAATGACCTCAAGTGGTTCTGGCTGGAGCGGAACCGGCTGGCGATGGTGATCCGCAACTATCCGGCGCCGCTCCTGGCCCTCGTCACCCCGGCACTGCTCGCAACCGAACTCGTCCTGCTGCTGGTCAGCGCCAGGCAGGGCTGGCTCGGCGCGAAGCTGAAGAGCTACCGGGATCTGGTCCGGTGGCTGCCCAGGCTCAGACGGGAAAGGGAGGAGATCCAGTTGGCCCGCAGGATCACCCCTCGCCAGTTCGCGGATCTCCTCACCCCGGAACTCGATTCCCCCCTGATCCCGGAGTTTGCAAGGAAAGGGGTGGTCAAAGCGATGCTCAGGGCCTACTGGCGACTGGTTCTGTCAGCCGTGGGGTCGGGCAGGCGTCCCCGGGACACTCAAGGACAGCGCGGCTGAATGCCGTGCGCGTCCCGTCCCGGGGATGCCTGCCCGGCACCGCGGCCCCGCGCCGGGCTTACAGCGCCTGTGTAATCGGGCGGATCAGGATCTCGTTCACGTCCACGCCATCCGGCTGACTGAGCGCGTACTGGATGGCCCGGGCGATGTCCTCGTCGGCCAGGGCCGAGTCGCCCGGACGGTTGTCGAAGAAGTCGGTATCGACCATGCCGGGCTCGATCAGGGTCACCTTGATCTTCCTCCCGTCGTCGCGGCCCCGGAGTTCCTGGCGCAGCGCCTCGCCGATTGCGGTGGTGGCGAACTTGGTCGCCGAATAGAGCGACCCCGGAAGAACGCGACGGCCGGCGATCGAACTCGTCACCAGGAAGTGGCCGCTGCCGCGTTCGAGCAGGTGGGGCAAGGTCGAACGGATGGTCAGGGCGGTACCCAGCACATTGGTCAGGACCATCGACTTCCAGTGTTCCGGTGACTCCTCGAGGAAGCCGCGGGTGGCACCGAAGCCGGCGTTGGCGAAGACCTCGTCGATCCGGCCGTATGCCTCCAGCGTGGCCGCCGTCATCGTCTCGACCTGATCCCATTCCCCGACGTCGCAGCCGACCACCAGTGCCCGCTCCGGGCCGCCCAGTTCGGCCGCAAGTTCCTCCAGCGGTTCGACCCTGCGGCCAGCCAGCACCAGGCGTCTTTCGCTGGCCAGGAGGCGGGCTGTGGCCCGTCCGATGCCGCTGCTCGCTCCGGTGATGAGAAGTACCTTTTCTTCGCTCATGCTGCGATTCTGGCAGGGGGAAGTCGCCGGCCGCCGCGGCTTGCGATAATTCCGACCGTTATGGACGTACAGCGCAAGCGGCAGGTGCGCCTGTTCGTGGCCTTGGGCGCCGCCCTCCTTCTGGCCACCGGACTGATCTACACCTCCTTCAACGCTTCTTCCGAGGCCCGTCAGCCCAGCGAGTTGACTGATGCCGTGCCGGGCAAGAGCTACGAGATGACCGGCAAGGTGGTCAAGGGTTCCGTCGTGGAGGGGAACGACCGACTGAAGTTTTCGGTGAAGGATCGTGACGGCACCGGCCAGGCCTTGCCCGTCACCTACAGCGGGGTCGTGCCCGACCCCTTCCGCGAAGGGCGCGAGATCGTGCTCACGGGCACTGTTCAAAACGGGGTCTTCGTGGGGGAAAA
>JAGQUR010000093.1 GCA_020438395.1 Solirubrobacterales bacterium
GCCCTGATCGTCCTCCACGAGGCCGGGCACTTCGTCGCTGCAAAGGCGACCGGAATGAGGGTGGAGAGGTTCTTCCTCTTCTTCCCGCCGAAGCTGGTCTCGATCAAGCGCGGCGAGACTGAATACGGCATCGGTGCTATCCCGCTCGGCGGATTCGTGCGGATCACCGGCATGAACCCGGACGAGGAACTGCCGCCGGAAGTCGCCGCCCGCGGCTACTACCACCAGCCAGTCTGGAAGCGGATCGTGGTGATCGGGGCCGGTCCGGCGGTCAACATTGCGATCGCGTTCCTGATCCTCTGGGTGCTTGCCTTCGGGATTCAGCAGCCAAGCCAGAACGTCGAACAGATCCAGCCCGGCAGCCCGGCAGCCGCGAAGCTCCAGGCCGGCGACCGGATCATCTCGGTGGACGGGGTCAGCGGCAGCCAGGAGGCGATCGCCGACCAGATCGCGTCCCACCGCTGTCCGGGCAGGCAGACCGACGGCTGCAAGGCCGGCAAGCCGGCGACCGTCGTCGTCAGGCGCGACGGCCAGAAGGAAACGCTTCGCATCACCCCGGTCTACGACGCCTCGGTTGACCGCAGCCGGCTCGGCTTCGCATTCGGTCTCGAGGACGCGAACCCCGGACCGGTCAAGGCGGCCCGCATTTCCCTTGATTACATGTGGTTCGTCACCCACAGCACCGTCTCCGCGCTGTCTCACCTTTACGAGAAACAGCAGCGTGACCAGCTCTCCGGTGTTGTCGGCAGCTACGAAGTCACCCGGCAGGCGGTTGACATCGGGGCCCGCGAGGCGCTCACGCTGATCGCCCTGATCAGCCTCTCGCTCGGCATCATCAACCTCTTTCCGTTCCTGCCGCTCGACGGCGGTCACATCTTCTGGAGTCTCGTCGAGAAGGTACGCGGCAGGCCGGTGCCATTCGCGGTGATGGAAAGGGCAGGGCTGATCGGATTTGCCCTCGTCATAGGCCTATTCCTGCTCGGCCTGAACAATGACATAGGCCGCCTAACCGGCGAAGGATTCAACGTGAGATAGGGAGTAGTCCCGGTCGGAGACGCCTCTAGGGGAAGTCCCCTATTTGCGTTCTTCCCTGACTTGGATACATTCCTGTGGCAGCGCTTTGGGAAGAGAGCTAAGGAGGAGCAGGTGCAGACGTCCGAGACGGTGACCGAATTCGACGGCGGTCCCGCTATTGAGCCGGAGTTCAAGAACCTCTACGAGGCCTTTCAGGCCACAGTTGCCCGCAAGGGTGATTCGCTTGCGATCAAGTCCGAGGACGAAGGGGTCGAACTCAGCTGGAACGACCTTGACAAGCGGGTACGGAAGATCGCGGGCGGCCTGAATGCGCTCGGAGTGAAGCGAGGC
This sequence comes from Solirubrobacterales bacterium, assembly GCA_020438395.1. Classification (GTDB taxonomy): domain Bacteria; phylum Actinomycetota; class Thermoleophilia; order Solirubrobacterales; family 70-9; genus 67-14. The sequence continues at coordinate 1,366 of JAGQUR010000093.1, forward strand.
GACCGGGTCGGCATGCTGCTCGGGTCACGGGCCGATTTCATCCCGATCGACCTTGCGGCTGTCTCCATCGGGGCGCTCCCCTTCTCGATCTACCAGACTCTCTCGCCGGATCAGATCGAATACGTGGTCGAGGATTCGGGCACGGAACTGGTCATCACCGAAAGCGCATACCTGCCGAACCTGCTCGAGGCCCGCAAGAACCTGCCCGGGCTGAAACGGGTCGTCATGCTCGACGGAGAAGGCGGCGACATGACCATGGACGAGCTCGAGGCGATGGACCCGGACTTCGACCCTGGCCCGCTGGCGGCAGAAGTGGAACTGGACGATCCGCTGACCCTGATCTACACCTCGGGTACGACCGGCCCGCCCAAGGGAGTGCTGCTGACCCAGGGCAACCTGATGTCGATGCTGACCACGGTCATGCATTCGGTGCTGGAGATCCCCGACGAGGGTCGCGTGATCTCCTGGCTGCCCGCGGCCCACATCGCCGAAAGGGGAGCCAACTACTACACGCCCGTCATGCATGGGCTCGAGGTTCATGTCTGCCCGGATCCGCGACGGATCATCGAGTTCCTCCCGAAGGTGAAGCCATCCTGGTTCTTCGCGGTTCCCCGCATCTGGGAGAAGCTCAAGGCCGGCCTGGAATCGAACCTGGCCAGCCTGCCGGAGGAGCAGCGCGAGCAGGCGCTGGCCGGACTGAACGCCGCAATCCAGAAGGTCCGGCTCGAACAGGCCGGAGAAGAAGTGCCGGAAGAGCTGGCCGCAGCTGTGGCCGCAGCCGACGAGGCGCTGTTTTCGAATCTCCGGGTTGCCCTCGGCTTCGACGAGGCGCTTGCGGTGAGCGCAGGAGCCGCCCCGACCCCCGATGAGGTGCTCGAGTTCTTCCACGCGATCGGGATCCCGGTCGGTGAACTCTGGGGCCTCTCGGAGACCTGTGGCGTGATCACCATCAATCCGCCGTCGAAGATCAAGATCGGCACCGTCGGCCCTCCCGTCCCCGGGGTCGAGATGCGGGTCGCCGAAGATGGCGAGTTGATGTGCCGCAGCCCGTTCGTGATGAAGGAGTACCGCAACAAGCCGGAGAAGACGGCCGAGACGATCGTCGACGGCTGGCTGATGACCGGTGACATCGGCGAGATCGATGAGGAGGGTTACGTGACCATCCTCGACCGCAAGAAGGAACTGATCATCAACGCCGCCGGCAAGAACATGTCGCCGGCCAACATCGAGGCGCAGATCAAGGTTTCCTCGCCACTGATCAACCAGGCGGTGACGGTAGGGGACGGAAGGCCCTACAACGTCGCCCTGATCGTGCTCGATCCCGACTTCGCTCCCGTCTGGGCAAGCCAGAACGGCATCGAGGGTTCACTCGAGGATCTGGCCGGGGACGAACAGATCGAAGCTGCGATCAAGGCAGCGGTCGACGAGGCGAACAGCAAGCTGGCGCGGGTCGAGCAGATCAAGAAGTTCAAGCTGATCCCCGGCGAATGGCTGCCCGGCGGCGACGAATTGACCCCGACCATGAAGCTGAAGCGCAAGCCGATTGCCGAGAAGTACGAGACCGAGATCGAGGATCTGTATTCCTGAACCTGGCCGGATAGGGCGCGGTGTGGCCCTTTCTCAACCCGAGACGCGGTAGGAACGGCGTCAGTGGGGCCACCTCCTCGGCCCGAAACGGCGTCGGCGACCCCACTGACGCCGTTCCAAGTGCACGAACACCCCTATATCCTCGGTCCCGATGACTGAACCTCGAGTTCTCGAGCGAATTGCCCTGACCAGGCTTCCTGAGCTGCAGGTGGCGAGTGGGCTTTTTCGGGCTACTGCGCGGATCGAAGGAGTTGAGGACGAGACCGAGCCGGCGACTGCGCTTCAGGCCGGCATCGTGGTTCTGCTCGGGCTGCTGAGGACCGAGGAAGCCGGGTCCGATCAACCCTTTTCCGTCGGTGCCCTGAGAACCCGTGTCCTCGGTGAGCTTGGCGGCTCGGAGATAAGCGTCGGAGAACTTGGCCTGGCCCTCTGGGCCGAGTCGCGAGCCGGGGGAGAGGCGATCGGCGAGATCGACGGACTGCTCCAGCGAGCCACCGTCAAGGGACTCGAGAAGGTCCCGCTGGAACAGCTCGCCTGGCTCTCTTCGGGCCTTTCGGAGAGCGCGGTCCTTACCGGAGACCCGTCAACCGGCCTGGTCAGGGACGTGAAGGCCGAACTGCTGTCCCGTCTCACACCGGACGGGCTGTCCCGGGACGTCCATGCGAGGCGCCTGGGTGCCGCGGTCCCCGTCGCCAGTCAGTTTCACCTGCTTCATGCCCTCTGCCAGATGGTCCGTGCAGGCGACCCGGAATTGCGGGAGCCGGCCGACCGGCTGGCCCGGGGACTGCTCGGGCTCCAGCGTGAGGACGGCGCCTGGCCCGGTCTGATCGACCCGGTTCGTTCGAGCGCCGCCGTGATTTACCCGGTGCTCACCGTCACCCAGCTGGCCATCGCCCCGATCGCACTGCGCGCGGCCGCGGAGCTGGATCTCGACATCGACTTTGAAAGCACAGTCGGGGCCGGCATGAAATGGACCGAAGGCGGGAACGCCCTCGGACTCGAACTGGTCCACGAGGCCGACGCCCGGATCGATCGTGGCATCCTTCCCAAACGGACTCCCGGGGCCCTCGGACGCGGCATAAGTTCCGCTGCCCGGCGGATTCGCGGCCAGGCCTTTGAGCCCGATCAGAAACAGCTGATCATCGACCCGGACGCATCTTCCGAAGATCTGGGCTGGGTACTCGAAGCCTGGGCAGGCCGCTAGGAGCCACCAACGGCCCGCTGGCTTCGTCCTGACCGATTCAGGGCTCCGGTAGCCTGCATTCCCAGTGGCATCGAAAAGACAGATATTCGTGGGCCGGGTTCCGGTCGGTGGCGGGGCCCCTGTTGCGGTCCAGACCATGACCAAGACCGAAACCGCCAACCTGCAGGCGACGATGGACCAGATCAACCAGGTCGCCGAGGCGGGAGCAGACATCGTCCGCGTCGCGGTCCCGCGGGACAAGGACATCGAGGCGCTGAAGACGATCGTCAAGCAGTCGCCGATCCCGATCATCGCCGACATCCACTTCAACCACACCCTCGCCCTCAAGGCGATCGAAGCCGGGGCGGACTGCATCCGGCTGAACCCCGGCAACATCGGTGGCCGGGAGAAGGTCGCAGAGGTGGCCGAGCTCGCAAACAAGCGGGGCACCCCGATGCGGATCGGGGTCAACTCCGGCTCCCTTCCAAAGCACCTTCACGCGCTTGAACGCGAGAACCCGACAGAGGCTCTGGTCACCGCTGCAGTCGAGTTCGTTGACCTGATGGAAGGCCTCGACTTCACGAACTTCAAGGTGTCGATCAAGTCGACCAATGTGCCGAACACGATCGCCGCCAACCGGCTGCTTTCGGAGAAGATTCCGTACCCGATCCACCTCGGGATCACCGAGGCCGGGACCAAGTGGTCCGGATCGCTGAAGAGCGCGGTCGGCCTCGGCGCGCTGCTCGCCGATGACATCGGCGACACGATCCGGATCAGCCTCTCGACCTTCCATGCGGAAGAAGAGGTCAAGGTCGCCTGGGAAATCCTCAAGGCGCTGAAACTCCGCGAGAAGGGTCCGGTCCTGATCGCCTGCCCGACCTGCGGCCGTCTCCAGTTCGACATGGACGCCGTCGTGGCCGAGGTTGAGGCGCGCCTGGAGACCTACGAAGAGCCGATCGAGGTGGCAGTGCTCGGTTGCGCGGTGAACGGGATCGGCGAGGCCAAGGGGGCCGACTTCGGCATCGCCGGGGCCAAGAACGAGGGCGTCGTCTTCGCCAAGGGCAAGGCGATCAAGAAGGTTCCGACCAGCCAGCTGGTGGAAACGCTCTTCGAGCAGATCGATCTCTCGCTCGACCGGGGCGGCGAGGTCGAGTTCGACGAAAAGGAATCGGCCGAAGGCGAAGCCTGGGTCAAGAAGATCGAGGACGAAAATGCCGGCGACCTCACCCCGGAGAAGATCGCCCGCATGGAGCACGAGGCATCCCAGAAGGCCGAGAACGACAAGCTGCTGGTCGACGAGGAAGTCTCGCCGACCGCCGGCCGCCGCTTCACCCGGGCATAGACGGCCGGGCCCGCCCGCCTTATGCTGGTGAGCGATGCCCGAAGGCCCCAGTCGGACAGCTGAATATGTAGCCACGTTCCGGGCTATCGAGTCGGTTCGTCCGGAATCGGACCGGCTCTTCTCAGACCCTTACGCGGAATGTTTCATCGATGGGGTTCGCACGTTCGGCGCGCGGGTGGCCCGTAACCAGCTGGGGCAGAAGCTGGTCTGTCGCTACATCGACCGGAACTGGCCCGGCTCACGGCCCTCCCTGGTCATCAGGACCCGGTTGATCGATGACGCGGTGAGCGCCGCGATCGATGCCGGTGCCGAGCAGCTGGCGATCCTCGGAGCCGGCTATGACACCCGCGGCCTTCGCCTGCCGGCTGCGAAAGGGATCCGGGTATTCGAACTTGACCAGCCGCCGACCCAGGAACGCAAGAAGCGGCTGTTGAAGCAACGCGACGGGGAGCTTCCATCCAATGTGACCTACGTGCCGTTCGACCTGCTCGAAGAGGGGGTCGGGGCACCGCTGGAGCGGGCGGGGTTCCGCGCGGGTCTCAAGTCCGTCTACATCTGGGAGGGCGTGCTCAGCTACCTGACCCCGGAGGCCGTCGACCAGACCCTGGCCTGGGTCACTGCATCGGGCGCGGCCGGAAGCCGGCTGGTCTTCACCTATATAGACGTCGCCCTGCTGAACGAAGGCGGGGAAGACGAGCCGCCCTGGAGTGCGCAGGTGGCGAAAGTCGGAGAACCGTTCCGCTACGGACTCGACCCGGCACAGATGGACGAATTCCTCGGAGCACGGAGACTCAAACCGATCTGGGACCTCTCGACTGCTGAGGCACTCGAAAAGCATCCGGTCCCCGGCGGACGCAACGCGCCCGACTTCTACCGGGTGGCGGAAGCCGAAGTCCTGCCTGGCTGATTCCGCCAGCCGAGGGCCTATAGGCTGCGACTCCGATGACGAGGATTTCGCGCACCCTTCTGCCTACCCTGAAAGACCCGCCCGCCGATGCGGAGGCGCTGAGCCACAAACTGCTGGTCCGGGCCGGAATGGTGCGTCAGATGGGGGCAGGGCTCTGGACCTATCTGCCCGCAGGCTGGCGCGCCCACCGCAAGGTGGAGCAGATCATCCGCGAAGAGATGGACCGGATCGGCGGCCAGGAGATCTCGATGCCGGTACTCCAGCCGGCCGACCCCTGGGAGAAGACCGGACGCTACGGAATCGACGAACTGTTCAAGCTCGAAGATCGCAAGGGCTCGCCGATGGTTCTGGCAATGACCCACGAGGAATGCGTGACCGGTCACATGGCCAACGAGATTCGGTCCTACCGGGATCTGCCGCAGCTCGTCTACCAGCTCCAGACCAAGGAGCGGGACGAGCCGCGACCCCGCGCCGGGATCCTGAGGACCCGGGAATTCGTGATGAAGGACGCCTACAGCTTCGACCGTGACGAAGCCGGTCTTCAGGAGACGTACAACCTCTGCATCGAGGCTTACGACCGGATCTACGATCGCAGCGGCATCCGGTGGTACCGGGTCGAAAGCGACGTCGGCATGATGGGCGGCTCCGGTGCCCACGAGTACATGGCCCCCTGCGGCGCCGGCGAGGACACCATTGCTCTCGCACCGGGCTACGCCGCGAACGTTGAAGTCGCCTCCGCGAACCCGCGTCCGATCGAGGCGGGCGAACAGCTGGGCGGGCCGGCCGAGGTTGAAACGCCCGGCCTGAAAACGGTCGAAGAGGTTTCCTCCGCACTCGGTGTCGATCCGGGTGCCCTGATCAAGTCGGTTCCCGTGATCACCGACGAGGACGAGTTCATTCTGGTGCTGGTCCGGGGCGACCATCAGCTCAACCCGATCAAGCTGGCCAACGCCCTCGGGATCCAGTCCCGTCCCGCCCGGGAAGACGAGATCGAGCAGAAGCTGGGGCCGCCCGGTTACATCGGTCCGGTCGGCGCTTCGGTGAGAATCCTCAAGGACCGCGCAATCGGCGGAACCGGTCTGGTCGCCGGGGCCAACCGGCCCGACCTTCACCTCAAGGGAGTGGAGCCCGGCCGTGACTTCGCCTTCGAGGAAGCCGACGTGCGCTCGGTCGTCGAGGGAGACACGACCGACGACGGTCATCCGATCACCCTCGAGCCGGCAATCGAGGTCGGCAACATCTTCCAGCTCGGCACCCGGTACAGCGTGCCGCTCGGAGCCACCTTCCTGGATGAAAACGGCAAGGAGCAGCCGATCGTCATGGGCAGTTACGGCATCGGCCCGGCACGGATCGTTGCCGCAGCAGCCGAGCAGTTCGCTGACGACAAGGGCCTCTCCTGGCCGCCGGCCATCACACCCTGGCAGATTCACCTGGTCTCCCTGTCCAAGCCGGACGAACCGGAAAGGGCCGAAGCGGACAGCCTCTACGAGGCCCTGCTGGAAGGCGGTTTCGAGGTGCTCTATGACGACCGTGACGCCGGTCCGGGCCAGAAGCTGACCGACGCGGAACTGATCGGATGCCCGCTGCGGGTCGTGGTGGGCCGCCGGGGACTCGCCGACGGGATCTACGAGGGAAGCGAGCGTCGAAGCGGACAGGAACACCGGATTCCGGTGGATGGCGGGGCGGAGGAGATCGCCAGGATCTACGCCGCGCTGTCCGGATCGGACTGATGGGCGACGCAGCACCCTTCGGCAAGGGCAGGATCCGGAAGCTCTTCGGGCTCGACCGGACCGGTGCCGAGCCGGCGCCGACCAGGGCGGGGCAGCCCCTCCGGCCCTTCACGATTCCCAACTTCATCGGTTACCTGCGGCTGATCGGGATCCCGCTTTTTCTGATCGTGGCCTTCAGCTCCGACGACGGCCGCGACTGGACGGCGGCGCTGCTCTTCTTCCTGATCGCCGGCGGAGACTACGTTGATGGTTTTCTGGCCAGGGTCACCGGCCAGTACAGCCGCCTCGGTGCCCTGATGGACCCGGTCATCGACCGGCTCACGATCTTTTCCGGGCTGGTCGTCTGCTGGCATTTCGAACTGCTGCCGCGCTGGATGCTCGCCCTGCTCCTGGCCCGCGAGATCGTGACTCTTCTGCTGGCCAGATGGGGACTTTCCCACGGGGTGGACATCGAGGTGAACTGGTTCGGACGGGTAGCGGTGTTCCCGGTGATGATTTCCCTCCTGCTCGCGCTGCTCGTCGACACCTGGATCGCAACGGTGCTGCTGGCGATCGGCATCGTCCTCGCGATGATCGCGACCTACCTCTACGCGAGGGTCGGCAGGGACCAGATAAACGCGAGGCAGGCTGCCGGCGAGGACCCCGCGGCGGGAGAATCGGCCCAACCGTAAAGCCTGAGTTGAAGGTTAGGGTCGGGCCCTATAATTGCCGGCATGGCGACTCACTGCCCCGAATGCGGATTGGTTAACCCCGAGGCCGCCAATTACTGCCAGAAGTGCGGGACCTTCATCGGCCGACGTGAAGGCGGTGACGACCAGGGGACTTCCACCTACCAGGTGGGAGAGACGGGGGAGATCGAAGCTGTAGACGTCGATGCCGAGGTCGAACGCACCGGAGCCGCCCTGGTGATTCGAAGCGGCGGGGGCCGGGCCGGAGAGACCTTTCCGATGGAGGAGGATCGCGTTGCCATCGGGCGCAGCCCCGATGCCGGGGTATTCCTCGATGACGTAACGGTTTCGCGCAACCACGCGCTTCTCGTTTCCCGGGGCGACGGCACCTACATCGATGACCTCGGCTCGCTGAACGGCACCTATGTGAACCGCAAACGGATCGAGTCCCAGCGCCTTGAGGACGGGGACGAGATCCAGGTCGGGAAATACAAACTGACGTATCTGGAGAGATGAGATGACGCTCAGCGACCAGAACCTTGCCGACGGCGCCCAGATGGCGCCTCGCCGGCCCCGCAAGGCACTGACAATCGGGGCAGTGGCCAAGCTGCTCAGCAAGGAATTCGACGACGTCTCGATCTCGAAGATCCGCTATCTGGAAGACCAGAAACTGGTCACTCCAAGGCGAACCTCCGGCGGCTATCGCCTCTACAGCCAGGCCGACGTCGACCGGCTGCGTACGGTCCTGAGGCTTCAGCGGGACGAGTTTCTGCCGCTCAGGGTGATCCGGCAGGAACTGGCGGCCGGACCGTCGGTCAGCGGCCTTTCCGGAAACTCGTCAAACACTGCCCGTCGCGCGAAACTGATCGGAACCACCAGTTCCCGCTTTACGGTCGAGGAAGTCATGGAGGAGACTGGAGCCCGAGCCGATTTCATCCGCGAACTCGCCGAGTTCGGCCTGGTAACGCCCAAGACTGACAACGGCAAGGCGGTCTATGACGAGACCGATATGGAAATCGTGCGGGCCGCCAACGAACTGGCCCGTTCCGGGGTCGGAGCCAGGAACCTGAAGCTGTTCAAGACCTCGGCCGATCGGGAAGTGAACCTGATCGAGACCCTGCTCGCCCCCAAACTCGCCTCGCGCAATCCGCAGCGTCGCAAGGAGGCGGTTGAGAGCCTCGAGCGGATGGCGACCGTGCTGAGCGAGCTCAAGCATGCCCTGCTGGTCAGGGACCTGCGCCGCCTCGCCGACAGCTAGGCCGCGGTGCCGACCGTCAGTCGCAAGAGGACAGTACCGGCCACGCCGGAAAGTGTCTACGACCTCATAAGTGACCCGGCCCGGCTGGCGGAATGGTGGCCCAGGGTGGTCAGGGTCGAAGACGTGGCTGGCAGGGCAGGCACCGAACGGACCCGCTGGACCAGCGTGCTCGGGGCCGATTCCGGGCGGATGCTGAGACTCGATTTCCGCTGCACCGGGGCGACCCGGCCCGAGCGTTACGAGTGGGAGCACGAACTGGAGGGCACCCCCTATGAATCCCACCTGGCCAGGCAAGCGGTGGAAGTCAGGATCGCGGAAAGCGACGAGGGCTCCGAAGTGAACCTGACCACGGTCAACTCGCTGCGTGGCACCGCCAAGATCGCCGGCTTCTCGATGAGGAAGGGTCAGCGTGATCTTCTCGAGGAAGCCCTCGATTCGCTCTGTGAGGCCTTCCGGGAAGCGGAAGCCGGGGACGCTGCCGGGGACCCCGATGGCTGAGCCGCGCCGCGATACCAGGTGGTGGGGCTGGGGTGATCCTTCAGAACCGGCCGAACTCGGAGAGGCGGGCGAGCGGATGCTCGCCGAGCGGGGCATAGTGACCCTGGAAGGGGCCAGGGCGCCTCAAATGGACGCGGTACGGCTCCCGAAGGCGCGAGAAGTCCCGGAGAAGGTCCTGCAGGCGGCCGGCCGGGAGAACGTCTACACAGGCGACGAAGACAGGGTCCGCCACGCCAACGGGCAGAACTACCTTGACCTGATGGCGCTGAGGGCGGGCGAACTGGACCACGCCCCCGACGCTGTCATCGTTCCCGAGGCTTCCGGCCAGATCGCCGGCATCCTCGAGGCCTGTTCGGCATCCGGGGTGGCCGTGGTCCCGTTCGGGGGCGGCAGCAGCGTTGTCGGCGGAGTCACCCCGCTGCGAGGCGAGCACGAGAGCGTGATCAGCCTGGACATGGCCTCGCTCAGGGAAATCAAGGTGGACGAGAAGTCGCTCACCGCGAAGCTCGGCGCCGGCCTGCGTGGTCCGGAAGCGGAGACCCTGCTGGGTGAGCGCGGATTCACTCTCGGTCACTTTCCGCAATCCTTTGAATACGCGACGATCGGCGGCTTCGCCGCGACGCGATCTGCCGGGCAGTCTTCCAGCGGCTACGGCAGATTCGACTCGCTGGTCAGTTCGATCCGGCTGGTCACGCCGCAGGGGGAGCTCTCCACCCTTGAGACTCCCCACACGTCAATCGGACCGGCCCTGCGCGAGGTCGCCGTGGGTTCGGAGGGCATATTCGGCGTGATTCCCGACGTGGACGTCCGGATCCGCCCGCTACCCTCCGCCCGCCGTTACGAGGCGTGGATCGTCGAGAGCTTCGAGGCCGGAAACGAGATCGTGCGTCGGCTCGCCCAGTCCGATCGCCTGCCGACCATCATTCGCGTATCCGACGCACCGGAAACCGAGGTCAACCTGACCATGTCCCTTCCTTCGGGAGCCGCCGGAAAGATCTTCAAGAGGTACCTGAAGCTGAGGAGCCGCGAGGGCGGATCGCTGCTGATCACCGGGTACGAGGGCAACTCCTCCGAAGTCCACCGGAGCCGGTCGGACGTGGCCCGCGAGATCCGGCGAGGAGGCGGGGTCTATCTCGGCCAGGCCGCCGGACGCGGCTGGGAGAAGGGGAGGTTTCACGGCCCATACCTTCGCGAGGCTCTGCTCGACCGTGGCGTCCTGGTCGAAACGCTCGAGACGGCCCAGCAGTGGAGCAAGCATGAATCCCTGTACGAATCGGTACGCGCAGCCCTCGAAGGCGCCCTTGCCGAGAACGGCATGGACGGAATCGTGATGTGCCACCTGTCCCATGCCTACCGGGACGGGGCTTCGCTCTATTTCACGGTGATTTCCAGCCAGGGTCCCGACGGAGGGGTCGCGAACTGGCCGAAGGTGAAACCGGCCGCCTGCGAGGCAATCCAGTCGGCCGGCGGAACCCTTTCGCACCATCACGCGACCGGTCGTGACCATGCCCCCTGGCTCGGGGGAGAGATCGGTTCGACCGGGATCGAGGCCCTGAGGACGCTCAAAGAGCGGTTTGACCCGGCCGGGATCATGAATCCCGGCAAGCTGATTCCCTGACCTACTGGTTGGTCTGGTTGGCGGTGCCGTTGCAGACCGGGACGATCGTGTCCTTGGCCGCCTGTGGCATCGAGATCGAACCCTCCAGCACGGTTGTACCCGTGTAGTCCGGGAGCTTCACGTTCTGGCGGCTGGTCACTCTCGCGCCCTTCAACGCAGCTGAGAATTTCTGGTTGTCGGTCCTGGAAACCCGGAGCGTCGGGAAGAAGTCGGATGCGACCAGACAGATGATCGCGTTGTTGAGAGGGCCCACCTGGCCGGTAATGGCCCCGGTCTTGCCCACCGAATGGGCGTAGATCGGGAAGGCGCCTGTGGACCCATACAGCCAGATCACATAGCTCTGACCCTTTTCGGTCGGCTCGAGCCCGCTGATTTCCACGTTTGCCGCCAGGGAGGTGCCCGAGAAACCGAACTGGACCTGTCCGGAGCCCTGCTCATTGCCCACCGGCTGCAGCACGGCCACGGTCGGCGACGACTTGGGCGTGGCTGAATCGCCGTCATCCGAGCCGCCGATTACACCGGTGGCCAGCAGGATCACCACAGCGGCAAGCAGAGCGCCGCCGAGCAGTACCGCGATGAGCCGCCGCTGATGACTGGTGATCGCGGCAAAGCCGCCGGAAGAGCTGGCCCCGGACGGTGCCATTTCGCTGCTGGCGGCTGGGGCCGGCCGGGGCCGATCCGGGGGCTTTGGCTTGCCGCCCTGGGCTGAGCCGGGTTTCGGCAGGTCGGCACCCGGGATCAGGAGGCGAAGCTGGTCGGTGATCGCCTCCGCCTGCTCCGCGGCAGCCGGGTCGGAGGAAATCCGGTTGCCAACGTCGGCCCTGGAGATGGGGTCGGCCTGGCCGAGCAGGTAGTCGGTCATTTCGGTGTCCGGCGCGGCAGTAGAGTCATCGAGCTCGGAGAGGGCGGTGGAGGCGCGGCTGCGCACCTCGGCCTCATCGATTCCGAGCAGCCCGGAAATGTCGGCGTAACTCTTCCCTCGGCCGAGCAGCAGCTGAAGCAGCGCCCGACTGTCCTCACTCAACGGCATGAGCGTGAACCCTACGCCTTCGCGGCCCCCGGCTGTTTCCTGAGTGATCCCTGAGTCCGGAACCGGCCACCGGCGGCCGCCACTGGGCGCATATGATCCCGGCTGATGCCAGACGTCACGCTTCCCGAATCCCCGTTCGACAATCTCCTCGGCACCGAGTGGATTTCCTCCGACCCCGATCAGGCCATCGTCCGGCTGACCATGCGGGATGACCATCGCCAGCCGATGGCGATCATGCACGGTGGCGTCATGGGGAGCCTGGTCGAGAGCGTCTGCTCGATGGCAACTGCCCACGCGGTTCTGCCGGAGGGCCGGATCGCGATGGGACAGAGCATTTCGGTGAACCTGCTGCGTCCGATCTCATCCGGAACGGTGGAAGTCGTCGCGACAGCCGTACACCGTGGACGGATGACCTGGGTATGGCGGGCCGAAGTCAAGGACGAAGAAGAACGGATCTGTGCCGTAGCCCAGATGACCATGGCAGTAAGGGAAGCCCCCGAGGAAGCCGATCTCAGCCAGTTCGTGAAGCCCTAATCGGCCCGCCAGGGCCGGTAACGGTTCGTAATGGGCATCCGGCGGTCCCGGCCGAATCCCTTGGTGGTTATCTTCAGACCGGGAGGTGACTGCCGACGCTTGTATTCGGCCCGGTCCACCTTCGCAACCACGTCCGCCACCACCTCGGGGTCTTCGCCGAGGCCCGCGATCTCGGCCGGTCCCAGGTCTTCCTCGACGTACATCCTCAGGATGCGGTCCAGCTGGTCGTAGTCGGGCAGGGAGTCCGTGTCCAGCTGGTCCGGACGCAACTCCGCCGACGGTGGCCGGGTGATGATCGACTCCGGAATCACCGGCGAGGAACCGTTCCGGTGCCGGCAGAGCTCGTAGACGAGAGTCTTCGGCACGTCCTTGATCGGAGCCAGGCCGCCCGCCATGTCTCCGTAGAGCGTCGAGTACCCGACGGAGGTCTCGCTCTTGTTGGCGGTGGTCAGGACCAGCCAGCCGCGGCTGTTGGACAGCGCCATCATCAGGTTTCCCCTGATCCTGGCCTGAAGGTTCTCCGCCGCAATGCCGCTGGCGGGCTCGCCGAGCGTCCGGTCATAGGCCCCCATCGCATCCTCGATCGAGAACTCGATCAGATCGGTGCCAAGCCGGCCTGCCATCTCGCGGGCGTCAGCCTGGGTTTCTCCGCTCGAGTGGGGGGAGGGCATGACCACACATGTCACCTGCTCCGGACCTAGTGCATCGGCGGCGAGCGCCGCCACCAGCGCGGAATCGATGCCGCCGGAGAGTCCCAGCCCGACATGGCCGAACCCGTTCTTGACTACGTAGTCGCGGAGACCGGTCACCAGCGCCGTGTAAACCTCGTCGAGGTCGTCCATCCATTCGGCTACCGGCGCCGACGCCTCTTCCGGGTCATAGACCAGCAGGTCCTCAGTGAACTGTCCTGCCCTTGCAAGGACGCTGCCGTCCGGTCCGATCAGGGCGCTCGAGCCGTCAAAGATCAGTTCGTCCTGGCCGCCGACCATGTTCACCATCGCTACCGGGATGCCTTTGGCCGTCGCCACCCGGCGGAAGATTTCTTCCCGCTCTAGCCCCTTGCCCCGGTGGTAGGGAGAGGCGGAGGAATTGATGATCAGCTCCGCGCCGGGGGCCAGATCCGTGAAGACGGGGGAGCCCGGATCCCAGCAGTCTTCGCAGATGGTGACCCCGAGCCGGGTACCGCCGGCTTCCGTGACCATCGGTTCGGTTCCGTTGCGGAAGGTCCGGTATTCGTCGAAGACGCCGTAGTTGGGCAGCAGTCGCTTGCGGTAGACGCCCCTGATCTCGCCCTGGCTGATCACGGCTGTGGCATTTGCGGCGATCGCCCGGCCGACCGGATTGCCGACCGGTTCCGGAAAGCCGACCAGCGCGGTGATGTCCCCGACCCCCGCGGCCACCTCGCGCAGGCGCTCGCCGGTGGCGGCAATGAAGTCAGGCCTCAGATACAGATCCTCGGCCGGATAGCCGGTGAGGACCAACTCGGGGAAGACCACGATTTCGGCACCCCTCTGCGCGGCAAGGTCGATCCACTCGCTGACCAGGGCGGCGTTTTCGTCCAGATCGCCGACGGTCGGGTTGACCTGGGCCAGGGCGATCTTGGGCAACGGACTCACGGGTCTGAGTATCCCGTTTTGCAGGGGTTCCTGCCGTGTGAAGGAACGCACACACAGGTCGATCCGGCTGCCCCAGACTCGTTTGCTCACAAAACGCTAACAATTAGCGCGGTCCGCCAGGTTGCGGGCCCGCGAGAAATGCGCCGAACTTCCCCCGAAGCCGGGGAAGGCGGGGAAACCAACCGCGGCTCACTTTGAGCCGCATGGGGTGAATCCGGTGGTGATCCGCCGGTAGTCCGGGCCCGGGAGGGGCAGGACGAATCCGTCAGCTAACTCCGCAGGCGCCTCAAAGGAGAAAGTCAAAGATGAGTTCCAGCCGGATTATCCGTGCCTTGATGTCCCTGCTCGCCTGTTTCGCGGTGTTCGCCGCGCTGGGCTCCAGCGCCACCGCCACCACGACCGCGGGGGCTTCCAGTGAAGCCAACGCAGTCTCCACGGCCAAGTCGGAGGGGAACGCCCGCAAGGGTCCCGTCGTGCTGAACGTCGCGGATTACAGCGTCAACTACGGCGGCAGGTTCCGCCTTCGGGGCAAGTCCGGCCGTTCGGTGAAGGGAAATATCCGTATTCAGTCGAACAACGGACACGGCTGGCAAACCCTCCGGAAAGTCGGGACCGACGGCGAGGGTCGTTACGCCGTGAAGGTCGTCGCCAGGGTCAACACGGCACTTCGAGCCGTCGCCGGTGACGGCCACCGGTCAAAGATCCGTCGCGTAGCGGTTATCGGCCAGGTCAGGCTCGACCGGCCGAAGCGTTACGTGAAGCTCGGCCAGAGTCTGAGGGTCAGCGGTGTCGTACTTCCCCGTGGTTCCCGGCCAATCCGGCTGCGGGTACGCGGTCACGGGGTCGTCGCAACCAGGTCCCGCGCCAACGGACGCTTCACGCTTCGTTTCAAGCCCCGGAGCCACGGCGACTTCGGCTACCGCGTCTGGGCTCTGAAGAACGGGCTTTCGACCGGTGACAGCAGCCTCGCCCGGCGTTTCAGCGCCCTGCGGCCGGGCCACGCTTCCTACTACGGGCCCGGCCTCTACGGGAATGGCGTCGCCTGCGGCGGCACCCTGACCCCGACGACCCGTGGCGTGGCCAACAAGTACCTGCCCTGCGGCACGAAGGTCACGCTCCAGTACGGCGGCCGTACCGTCGTCGCCCGGGTCATCGACCGCGGCCCTTACGTGGCCGGCCGGGACTGGGACCTGACCGAACAGACCAAGAAGGACCTCGGCTTCGGCGGGGTCGGAGTGGTCTGGACCAACAAGTAGCCGTCCGGCAAGCTCTGGCCTGATCAACCGGCCGGGATTCGTGCCCACTCGCGGCGCGACTCCCGGCCGGATTGTTTCTTGAAGCTCCTGTGGCATCATCGGGGCATGAGTTCGGCCGAATCGAAGAACCTCGAGGCGATCTCGAAGGCGATCGATCATCACAACGCCACCTGCCCGTTTCCGGCAGCGGAGGTGCGGATGAATCCCTTCGAGGTCGAGCGGCTCGGCTGGGAGGAAATTCGTGGCCTGCCGATCGTTCCGGACCCGAACATCGGCACCGGCCGCTTTCACATCGTCTGCTCCCGGGACATGGAGGGCGACGAACTCGAAGAGATCGAAGCAATCGGCGAGGACCTGGTCACGGTCACTCCCGGCACCCGCGAAGAGCCCGGAGCACCCGAAGCCGATCCTGCGCCGGCCGAGAATCCCGGTCGCTGGAACTGACTAGACGGCGTTCCAGAAGTCGATGCCGAGGTCGGTCATCCAGTTCTGGATCTCGATGTTGATCCGGTAGAGCTCGCCGGTCCAGATCAGGATGCCCATGATGATCAGGATCACGCCACCGATTGCGATGATCAGCCCGTAATGTCGCTTGATTACCGCGAAGGCAGTGGTCATCCGGTTGAAGGCCAGGGCCGTGAGCAGGAAGGGGATCGCCAGGCCGGCCGAATAGACGGCAAGCAGCAGGGCACCGCGGGCTGCCGAATCGGTGAGTGAGGCGGCCGAGAGGATGGCCCCCAGAGTCGGGCCGATGCAGGGCGTCCAGGCAACGGCAAAAGCTGCGCCGGCCACCAGCGGCCCGCCCTTGCCGGCTCTCTGCATCAGCGCGTCGACATGCCATTCGCGGTTCAGCCGGGTGACGAAAAAGGAGGCCACGAAGAGAATCCCCATGGCGATGATCAGGGCCGCCGCGATCTTGTCGAGGAGGTCGCGGTGGTCGGAGAGGAGCGAACCGATCTTGGTCGCGCCCATCCCGAGCAGGATGAAGACCGTCGAGAAACTGGCGCAGAAGATGAGGGCGGGGGCCAGGACCTTGCGCCAGTCGGCGCGGTCGAGATCGCTCACCTGAACTCCCGACACGGCGGACAAATACCCGGGAACGATGGGCAAAACGCAAGGAGAGAGGAAGGAAACGATGCCCGCGACCAGGGCGGTCAGCAGGCCGACTCCGGCGGCGGGATCGCTCGCGGCAAAGGGGAGGGCCGCCAGGCCCGCGTGAAATGTCTCGGCAAACGGCAAGGGAAAACAGGTTACTTTGGCGGTTATGGAACACGTCCTGGAGGGTGCAGTTGTCGTGGTAACGGGTGGAGCCGCCGGAATCGGCAGGGCCACCTCGACGAAGATGGCCGAGGCGGGGGCCCGGGTCGCGATCGGCGACATTCACGGAGAGAAGGCCGCGGAGGCGGCCGAGGAGGTCTCGAAGAGGGCCGACGGCGCCGGTTCCGGAGGAGGAGCGATCGGAAAGCCCCTTGACGTCACGGACCGCGAGGGCTTCGAACTCTTCCTGGACGACGTGGAGGCCGAACTTGGCCCGATCGACTGTCTGGTCAATAACGCGGGGGTGATGCTGCTCGGCCCGATTGACGAGGAGGAGCAGTCCGCGACCCGTTCGATGATCGATGTCAACCTGGTCGGAGTGATCAATGGAACCCAGGCCGCAATGAAGCGGATGAAACAGCGCGGGCGGGGGAGGATCGTCAACATCGCCTCTCAGGCAGGCAAGGCGGGCATGGCCGGGGGAGCTACCTATTGCGCGACCAAGTTCGGCGTGATCGGCTTCTCCGAAGCGGTCCGGGCCGAACTCAAGGGCACCGGGGTATCCATTTCGTGGGTGTTGCCGGGCATCGTCAACACCGAACTGGCGGTCGGGCTGCCCGATATCCCCCTGATGGACGTTCTTTCGCCGGACGACATAGCCGGCGCGGTGCTGGAGGCCCTGACGGAAGGGGGTAGCGAGATCTGGGTGCCGGCGCGCAACCAGTGGCTTGATGCCCCGGTGCGTTTGCTGCCGAGGTCACTCAGGGAGAAGATTTTCGCCCTGACGGGTGCCGACAAGGTTCTGGCCGAGGCGGATTCAGGTACACGGGAGGAGTACGAAAACCGTCATTCCGGGGTCTCCTGAGCATCACGGCTGTTTGGCCCGCCGGATAGATGGGAGTGCCCGGGCTTCGGTAAACTGCCCCGGTGGGCTGGCCCACCTCGGGCGGCGGTTCCGACCGCCGCCAATACGTGTCTCCAACAAC